>CAYJMZ010000080.1:0-10413 GCA_964370995.1 uncultured Fimbriimonadaceae bacterium
ACAAGGACGATACAGCCAAATAAAAAGATGCCCTTAAGTTAATGGCTATGGGGGAAAGGGGTGAGGGGCTCCGGGCATGCCGAACGCTTGCCGGAGATGGCCCCCCACCCTGCCCTCCCCCCGATCGCGGACTCCGGGGGAAGGGTTCCCGGAGAGCCCCAATCGATGCCCATTTTGACGCCTATGGGCAGGCGGGGCGGGGGGGGGGCGGCCGAGTTCGGGGCGCGTATAGTAGAGGTCGTGCACGTTATCGGGGAGGTGGTCGAGGATCTGATTTCGGCGATCACGCGCGCCCGTGGTGGGGACCCTTGGCGCACGGTGACCGTCGTGACCCCGAGCGTCACTGCCAGCCTGCAATGGCGCCGCCGCGTTGCACGCCAAGCCGGGGGGACCTTCAACGTGCGCTGGATCGACCTGGCGCAGCTGGCCCAAGAGACGGTCGCCAGGTCCGGCGAGTTGGCCCGCCCCGCTCCCGAGGCCGTGCAGATCGCCGCCGCGTGGCAGGCGCTGCAGGAGGGGCCGGAGTCTCTGGGCGCCTTTCGTGCCTCTCCCGAGATGCCGGGACAGTTGCTGAGGGCGTTTCGCGCATTGGAGGGGGTGGCGGACGACGCGCTGGCCGGGGTTGGGGACGACGTGCGGGGGCTGTACGATCTGTACCTTCGCGCCCTTGGGCCCTACACGACGCCGGGCCAGGACCTGC
Organism: uncultured Fimbriimonadaceae bacterium; assembly: GCA_964370995.1. Classification (GTDB taxonomy): domain Bacteria; phylum Armatimonadota; class Fimbriimonadia; order Fimbriimonadales; family Fimbriimonadaceae; genus JAMLGR01. The sequence continues at coordinate 701 of CAYJMZ010000080.1, forward strand.
GCCGGGCCTGTGCCCTGATGTCCGCTTTCGAGGGGTCGGACGGGGACCTGATTCTGCTCCAGGGCGCGAGCCGCAATGCGATCGAGACGGCGTTCTGCGACGAGCTGGCCTGGCGGGCGATTCGGGTTCCCGTTTCTCGCGGTGGCCTTCCCGAGATCGACGCGAGGGAGGTCCACGACGAGTCCGACGAGGTGGAGTTCGCCTACGCGCTGGTCCAGGACGCCGTGCTTGGCCCCGAGGCCGTCGCTCCCCACGAGATCGCCCTGGTCGTGCCCGCCCGCGACCCCTACGGCAAGATCCTGGAGGGCGTTGGCCTCGAATGGAACGGCCTGGTGCCCCGAACTCTGAGCGAGACCCCGGCTGGGGCGGCTCTCGCGGCGGTGCCGTGGGGCGACGCATCGTGGAAGCAGATCCTCGGAGAGTGGCCCCGTGCGGTCGGCGACGACTCGCCCACCGATGCGCAGGCGCTGCGCGATCAGATCGATTCCTGGTTAGGGGTTGCGGAATTGGGCCTGCCACCGGAGCGATCGCTGGTGGAGGCTCTGCGCACGGCCGCCTTGGCACGCGCGCGGCCCCGCACCTCCGCGTTTGGCGACGGCGTGTTCGTGGGCCCACCCGGCCGGTTCTCCGGGCTGGCGTTTCGCCGAACGATCGTGCTCGGCTTCACCAGCCACCGGTTCCCTTCACGCGTTCGCGCCATTCCGCTCTTGCCTCCGGGGTTGGGGGTTCCCGATCCCGAGGCGCAACGCCAGGCGTTTGTCGATCTTCTCGCGACGTGTGGCCAGACGACCCTCGTGTACGCCCGCACCGACCGGCGCAACGGCCGCGAGGCTTTCCCGTCGCCGTGGCTGTCGGACCTGGCGCCCGCCCCGGCCACCGAGTTCGCTTCGAGCCTCGCCCTGCTGGGGCGGGTCGGACCGCGCACGGCCTCAGCGGTCCGCATCGCGCGCGCCTTGGGCGAGGGGAAGGCCCACCCGCGGGCGCAGGCGCTGCTGAATGCGTGGCGGTCGGGCGACCTGGCGATCGAGGGGCGGGTGAGCGCGTCCCTGCTCCCGGACCGGCCACTCAGCGCGAGCCAGTTGGAGTGCTTCTTCGAGTGCCCGCGGAAGTGGTTTCTGCGCTACCACGTCGGGCTCCGTGAACCGGTCGAACGCCCCGCGATCGGATTCCTGCCGATGGACCTGGGCAACGCGGTGCACGGCGCCCTCAGGGACCTGTTTCAGGCGCACCTCGCGGTCCTCGCAGATCCGGGCCGCGCGTGGGCCGCCCCCGACCGGGCCGCGCTCCGAGACGCTTTGCGGCAGCGCCTCGCCCAACTGCTCCCGCGCACGTTTCTGCCCACCGAGGAGGCGGAACTCCGACGCTGGGGCGCCCGCCTCGACACCTTGCTGGCGTTTGATTCGCGATATCGGGCGGAGCACGGCTCGGTGCCCGACCAACTCGAGGCCCGATTGGCCGGAACCATCGCTGGCGTGGCGATCGAGGGCAAGGCCGACCGGATCGACCGCGAGGAGTCGGGGGCGCGAACCGTGATCGACTACAAGACGGGCCGCGAACCCACCCGCAAGGCCAAGGACCCCACAGACGGGGGCAAGCTCTTGCAGGGACTGATCTACGCCCACCTCGCCCGGCAGACCTGGACATCCGCCGAGGCGGTGCGCGGTGTGTACTGGAGCGTGTCGGCCCCCGCGGGCAAGACGGAGTTCGTGCAGGAACTGACCCAAGCCAGCACGGAGCTCCTCGAGTCTCGCGTCGGCTTGGCGCGCCGGATGTTAGTGGAGGGCTGGGTGCCGATGCGGCCTACGCGTGAGTTCCCCCTGGGCCTTTGCGGGCGGTGCGCGTTCCGGACGATCTGCCCCGGAGACCGGGAGGCGATCGCCCTGTCGCAGGACGCGAATGCCACCGGCGCCTTCAGCGAGTTTCTGTCCATCGGCGAGGAAGATTCGGAGGACGCGGAATGAGCGAACCCCGAGACCAGGGAGTTCGCGATCAGGCGACCTTCGAGCCGGGGCGGTCGATGCTCCTCGAGGCGGGTGCCGGCACAGGCAAGACCACCACAATGGTCGCGAGGCTCGTGGAGGCCATCCGCCAGGGGCAGCCGGCCCGCGGCCAGGTGGCGGTCACGTTCACCGTCAAGGCGGCTTGGGAGATTCTCGATCGCCTGCGCAAGAGCCTCGAGACGGCGGATACCGAAGCGTGCCGCCGTGCGATCCGCGAGGTGTCGTCGATGCGGGTGGGCACCATCGACTCGGTGATCCAGCGCCTTCTCGAGGAGTACCCGCTGGAAGCCGGAGTCGCGGCGGGGTTCCGCATCCTCTCCGAGACGGAGTTCCTCGACCGCTTCGACGCCTGGTTCGACGGCGCGTACCGCCAGTGGACCCACGATGCGGCGCTGAACCCGGCGTGGGACGGGCTGGAATGCCTGGATGTCCCCCTGCGGGCCTCGCACCTGCAGCTTCGCGATCTGGCGATGCGGGTCGCCCGGAGCGGTAAGGAGCCCACCGTGCAGGGTGCGGAGTTCGACGGTCCGGCAACCCTCCGGCAGTGGGAGGCCGACGTCGTCCGTCCGCTCGAGGGCGAGATCGAGGGCAATGCGGTGTTCGTGCAGGCCGCATTCGTGTACCTCGAGCAGCTGCGCGCGAACGAGGCGTTGGTGCGCGAGGACCCTTTCGCTCCCATCTCAAAGCCGGACTCGCTGGGGAACAAGGGCGGGGGAGGCGCAATGGACCTGCGAGACAGCCTCAAAGGTGCATTGGCCGAGCTGATGCTCATCGCCGAGCGGGGCAGGTTCCGCGTCGTCGCGCCTTTGTTCCAGCGGGCGGTGGCCGATGCGTCAGCGCACGCGACGGGGCTTTTGAGGCAGGGGCTGTTGGGGTTCGACCAAGCCCTCCACCTGGCGACCGAGCTTCTGAAGAACCACCCGGACGTGCGGGCGCGAACTCAGGCGGAGGTTTCGGGCGTGATGGTGGACGAGTTCCAGGACACGTCGCCTGGCCAGGTCGAGCTGATCCGCCTGCTCAGCGCGGATGGCCGTATTCCGCTGTTTGCCGTGGGCGATCCCAAGCAGTCCATCTACCGGTTTCGGGGCGCGGATTTGGACGGATATCTGGCGTTTCGAGCCGACGCCCCCGCTTTGGACATGGCGACCGGCGATCTGACGGCCAACTTCCGCAGCCTCCCGGTGGTTCTGGACCTGGTCAACCGGGTGTTCGAACCGAGGTTCCAAGTTGCGGAGGGGCTCGGCTACCGGCCGCTGGATGCCCATTGCGCCGCCGATGCCGTGGCGGGCCACGCGTGTGTGGTCGGCGGGATGTGCGAGAGCGCGGACGAGTCGAGGGCCGCTGAAGTGGGCACGGCGGTCGGCGCCATCGCCCAGGCCATAACGGCGCCCTGGCAGGTGCGCGAACCCGGGGGTGGTCCAGTCCGCGCCCTCAGGTTCTGCGACGTGGCCGTGCTGTACCGGGCGCGGTCCGTGTTGCCCGCCCTTACCGCGGCCCTGACTGCATCCCACATTTCGTTCCGTATCGAGGGTGAATCCGACGTGCTCGACACCGATGAGGTCCGGGCGGTCGTGAGCGTGCTGCGCGTCGCCACCCGCACGAACGCCGACGATCCCGACCAGGTCGCAATCGACGAGGTGGCCGCGATGGCCTCGCTTGCGGGAGGCCGCCTGTCGTCCGAGCTGCGGGCAAGCGAGCGGTGGGGCGAGGCCGAGGGGGCCCTTCGCCGCGAGCTGCCCTCCCTGCCGCCCTCCCAGGCGGTGCGGCGGGTGATCGAGGCGCTCGAACTGGACTCCCTGACGGGGGGGCATCGACGGCCGCGGGCTGTGCTCAACCGCCTGCACTGTCTCACCGATCGCGCCATGGCGGCGGAGGCGGAGGGCATCGTCACGCTTCGCGGCTTCGTGGATCTCATCGACGCCGCCCAGCGCCCGGACCTCAACGAGTCCCCCGCCCCGGAAGACGACGAGGACTCGGTTCGGCTGATGACGGTGCACGCCGCCAAGGGTCTCGAGTTTCCAATGGTCATTCTCGTCGGTTTCTCGGGCCAGGCGCGGCACCCGCCGGACGTCTTGTGGACCCCCGAGGGCGACGTTTGGATCAAGGTCGGCAACAGCAAGGGCGGTGTTGCCCGCCCGGGTGGCATGGAGGCGGCCGAGAGCGCCGAAAAGGCCGCCGAGGAAGGTGAGGGCGACCGGCTGCTCTACGTGGGGATGACCCGCGCTCGGGACCACCTGATCGTCAGCGCGTCCCGCCACCCCAGGTCCGCGCCAGTGCTCGCCAAGCTGGACCAGGTGGACCTCGAAGAGAATCGGACCGAGTTGGAGGCGCCGTTGCCGCTGCCCCTTCGCGAGTTCGTGTTCGATGCGCCGGACACGGCCGGCATCCGCGAGAGGTGGGCGGCGCTCGACAAGCGGGAGCCCCGCACCACGCCGACCCGGCTCTCGCACGCCGAACGAGACAACGACGGGTTCGAGCAGGACGACCGCGACGACGAGGTGGCCGCAGAGGACGCCTTCATCGCGAGCCCGGCGGCCAAGTCGTCCACGGCCTTTGGGCGGGCCGTCCACCTGGCCATGCAGACCGTCGACCTTCGGCGCCCCGACGTGGAGGGGGTTTCCCGCGCGGCGGCGAGCCTGTACGGCAGCGACGCCGACCGCGTGGCCGCGTACGTCGCCCGCGCGCTGGAGTCGGCGCCTTTGCGCGGGGCCGCCTGCGCCGCGCGGGTGCTCCGAGAGGTGTACGGCGCCTCCCCGCTGGGTGAGGATCCCAACTGCCTGCTGGAGGGCATCGTCGACCTGGTCTACGAGCTGCCCGACGGCACCCTTGTGGCGGTCGACTACAAGACGGACCGCATCGGCGGACCCGAGGACGTCGAGCGCAAGATGGACGGGGGCTATCGCCGGCAGGGGACGGCCTACCGGGAGCTTCTGGAGGCCGTCACCGGGCACCCCGTTTCGGCAGTCTGGTTCGTGTTTCTCGGTGTGTCCCCCGCCGAGGTTCGCGACGCGCTGTCGGGACAGTATAGTAAGTGACCCGCATGTCCCCCATTCGAATCCTGTGCACGGCGGACCTCCACTTGGGAAGATCGTCCTCGGTGGTGCATGCGCCGACCGGCGTTGATCTGTCCGCCCAGGGCGCATGGTATCGGATCGTGGAGCTGGCTCTGACGGAGAAGGCCGACGCTCTCGTGATCGCGGGCGACGTGTTCGATAGCCTGGCGTCGTCGCTCCAGGAGCGGGGGCGTTTTGACGTGGGGCTCCGACGGCTGACGGATTCCGGGATTCCGGTCGTCGCGGTGTCGGGCAACCACGACCACGACGCCCTGCCCGCCTATGCCGAGGCGTTTCCGAACCCCGGCTTCCACCTCCTCGGGCGATCGGGTTGGGAGGCCCGGGTTGTCGGGACCCGCTCCGGCCGCGTTCAGTTCATCGGGCGGTGCTTCACCGGCACGTTTGAGCGGCGGTCCGTGTTGCCGGCCTTGCTGGACCGCGAGCCCGGAATGCCGACCGTCGGCGTGCTCCACGGCGACCTTGCCCCGAACAGCCCGTACTGCCCGATCACCCCATCCGACCTCGACGCACCCGCCGATGCGTGGGTGCTCGGCCACATCCACATACCCAACCCCGTCGCCGCGGCCCGAGTCCCGTCGGCCTACCCCGGCTCGCCGCAGGCGCTGGACTTTGGGGAGTCGGGGGTGCACGGCGCGAGTTGGCTGGAGCTGAGTGGGGCGCAGGCTGTCTTCTCGCCGACCGTGCCCATTTCGAACGCGGGGTACGACGTGGCGGTCTTGGACATGACCTCCGCGGACATTGTGGACCTCACGGCGCTCCAGGACGTCATCGAGCGCCGGGCGGAGGCGCTGCGGGAGGGTGCGGGGCGGGATCTCTACCTTTGCATCCGCGCGTCGGTCGCCGTGAGCGGCAAGCCGGACCCGTCCGTCGGAGTGTCGGAGGACGTGGCTTCTGGAAGCGGATCCGAGTGGCAGGTCACCGAGCTCTCGGTGCAGCCGAGCGTGGACGACGTGTTCAGCGTGGCCGCGGACGACCCAGGGCCCGTGGGCCACACGGCGCGAATCCTGATCGGCCTGCTGGCGACCCGCGGGGATCCCCGGCTGGCGGGACGGGAGGTGGACGCGGAGTGGCTCGCGCTTTCCGGTCGTCTCGTCGAGGCGTCGGCCGCGGCGGTGCAGAGCAGCCACCGTGCAATCCTCGGGCCGATCGCTCGGGACGGGTACGCAGAGCGGATTCCCGAGACGCTGGAAGACGACGAGGCCAATGAAAGGGCGCGGCGGCACCTGCTTTCCTCGAGCTGGGAGCTGTTCGGGCAGTTCCGCGCGGATTCGGAGGGGGCCCTGCGGTGAGCAAGGTCGTGCTCAAGCGCCTCCACGCCCGGCAGCTCAACGGCTTCCGACCCAGCGATTCGTGTGCGGTGGAGGGACTCGGCGAGGGCCTGAACATCGTGTTCGCGCCGAATCGGGCCGGCAAGAGCACGCTTGCGCTCGCGTACCGCCTGATGATCGGTGGCGGGTTGGCGAAGTACGGCGACGCCGACGTGGAGGCCGAGTGGCGGGACCCCGAGGGCGACCACGACGCGGCGCTTCGCTACGGCAAGCGGTACGGGGCAGTGGCCCCCGTGGGCCTCGCCGAACGGTTTGTGCTGGACCTGCCGATGATGGTCGGTGGTCTCGAGGACGCGGAGCGGCAGGAGTCGGACCGCATGATCACGGGCGGCGTGAGAATCCCCGAAAGGAAACAGGAGAAGAACCCCCGGAAGGAGGCAAAGGCCCTGTTCGACGCCAAGTCTGCCCTGAAGGGCCTTGAGGAGCGCGGGGCCGAGATCCTGGGCTGTGACGCCGGGATCGCCGCGTTGGAGCAGGGAATCGCCCGGGCCTCCGGCGCCGAAGCCGACGCGGCCTGGCTAGGCGTCGCCCGCCGCAAACAGCAGCTCGAACTTGTGAAGGAGCAGTTCCCAGGGGTCGAGGAGCAAGGCTTGGATGCGGCTACCCGCCTGCAGGAGATCCTCGGCGATGCCGCGGACGCCGAGGCGGAAGTCCAGCGCCTGTCCACCTGCCTCGAGGCGGTCGCGCCCACTCCCGGGGCAAGGCCATCCCGACCGCTGCACGAGTCCGACCGGCTGGCCATCACCACGGCCCGTTCGGCCCTTGAGCAGGGGCAGCACACCCTTCGCGATTTGGGGCAACGACTTCTGGGGGCGGAAGGCAAGCGGGACCTCGCCATGGGTGGCCTCGCGACCGCCGGCGCGCCCGACGCGGTATTTCCGGACGCCGCGCGGTTCGTTGGAGAGGCGGACAAGGCTCGCCGCACTGCCCTGGACCGCGAACTTTGCGCAGCGGCCTCCGAGGAGGTGCGATCGGTCAAGGAGCAGGAACTCGGCATGGTGCCGGCGCCCGCGCCCCCGGACGGTCTGCGTCGGTACCTCGAAGGTTTGTTGGCCGCGCGCGAGATCGACGCGGCGGTGCCGGTTGCGGCGTCCCGACTTGTGTTCGGAGGGGCGCTCGTGGCGATCCTCTCGGGGGGTCTGGCGTTCGTCAACCCCGCCGCGTCGATGGTCGCCGCCGTGGTCGCAGCCGCGCTCGTCGGCATCGGATGGAGCCAAGTTCGTGGGCTCAAGGCGACGTGGAACCCCGCCGATGAGAAGGACAACTGGCCCGCCGGCGAGGCCCCGGGAAGCCCGCATCAGATGCTGGACCGGTGGGCCGAGGTCACCGCTCGCACCTCCGAGCGCAAGGCCGCAGAGCGTGCGTGGGACCACCTGGCCGCCTGGCTCCAAGGCCGCGTCCCGACGGGAAAGACCTCCGAGGAACAAGCTGTCGAGAAGGCGTGGAACGACTGGCGAGAGCGCGCCGGGGTTCCGGAGGACGCAACTCCCTACGAACTCGCCCCCCTCTTCGTGAAATGGGTTGCTTGTCGCGAGGCTGAACAAGAGTGTGCGCGCCTGCACGGCGAGATCGCCGCCGCGACGGAGGAGGTCCGCGGTCACGAGGCGCGCCTTAGGGAGGTTCTTGCCGAGAACGGTTGGGAGCGTCCGGGGGACCGACCCGTCCTGGAGGAGTCCGAAACCTTCCTCAACTGGTTCAACCGGCACCACGAGTTGGAGGCCAAGGAGGGCTCGCTTGGAGGGCTCCTCGAGCGCATCGGGGAGCATCTCGACCGCAACGGGGTGCCTCCCGGAGGGCAGGAGGAGCGGATCCGCGAGCTGGAAGCCCGCAGCGAGGTGGCCGCGAGTTACCAGGCCCTTCTCGCGGATCAGGGGGCGGCCCTGAGGAGTCTGGGCGTCGCCGAACCGTCGGACGAATCGATCGAGGCGGCTTGTCAGCGTTTCGGGGTGAGCTTGGACGGCGACTTCGAGCCAGGCATCGCTCGGGCGAGGGTCGAGGCGGCCCAACTTCAGGACCTGATCGGCCAGAGGGAGAAGTTGAAGGCCGAGCGGGACGAGTTCGAGCGCCAGCACTCCGTCGGAGAGGCGCGGGCGGCGTTTGAAAAGGCCCTCGATGGGCTGGTCGCCGCCAACGAGGACGCCCAGTCGCGGCTCGTGTTCAACTGTCTGCTCCGTTCGGTGGAGGAGCACGTGCGGCTCGAGTCCGCCCCCGAGGTGCTTTCGACCGCGAATGCGAAGTTGGAAAGGGTCGATGCGCGGCTGTGCCTTCGCACCGCGCCGCCCGGCGATCCCGGCGCCAAGGGCGGGATCGGGCTCCTGCTGGTGGACGACGCGCGGAACGGGCGCACGGGCCAGCGGTTCTCGCAACTCGCGACGAGCGCCAAGGTGAACGTCGTGCTCGCCATCCGGCTGGCGTTGCTGGAGGGCTTGGAGTCGTCATCGGGGGTCCGCCACCCGGTGTTCGCGGACGAACTGATGGCGGTGGCGGACGGACAGACCCGCGAGGGAATCGCGCGCCTCCTGGTGGAAGAGGCGAAGGGACGCCAGATCGTGGTGCTGACAAATCAGGCCGAGGATGCCTGGGCGCTGGTGCGCGAGGCGGCGGGTGGCGCCACCGTGCTGACGATCGGCCAGGATGCGGCTGAGCTCCCGGAACCCGAGGGTATGGGGATCGAGCTTCCTCCCTACCGGATGGCCTTCGGGCCGGTGGCCGTGGATCTCGCGCGGCCGGTCCGCTCCCACGCCCCCGGGTTCCTGCTGACCGAACCCGGCGACCTGGCGGCCGTGGGGGACGCGCGGACCGTCGACGAGGCCCTTCCCCTGCTTCCCAGCGCCCGCCGGGCAACGCTCGATCCGGTCCTCGCGGCGTTGGAGCAGATTCACGACGCCGTGCGGGCCACCACGCGGCTCTTGGGGATCGACGACCTTGAGAACCAGGACTGGATCACACCGGCGTTTCGCGCTGACATCCTTGAGACCCTCGGCACCACCGAAGGCCGGCCCGAGGAGTTCCTGGCCGGAGTGTCGGCGTTGCCGCGTTTCCGTGCCGCAAACAAGGAAGAGATGACGCAGTTCTTGGAGGAGGGCGGTTTCCTCGGCGTCCCCAAACCCACCTTGAAGGAGCTCACACGTCTCGCCCAGAACGCCCTCGGAGACGTGCCCGAGTCCAGCCGATGGGCGCAGTGGTGCGCCAGTCGCTACGCCCAATTCTGCGGATCGTAGCCGCGATGGTCCCGATTGTCGGTCCCCTTTGGGAGTGGGGGGGGGGGGGGGGGGGGGGGGGGGGGGGGGGTGGGGGGGGGGGGGGGGGGG
>CAYJMZ010000081.1:0-10392 GCA_964370995.1 uncultured Fimbriimonadaceae bacterium
GTCGACATGCGCGTAGTGCCGCGCGACCGTCTCGTACTCCTGGTGCGAAATGTTGATCGTGATGCCGCGCGCCTTCTCTTCGGGGGCGCTGTCGATTTCAGCGTAACTGACCTTTTTCGAAAGGCCCTTCTGCGCCAGCACGCCAGTGATGGCCGCGGTCAGCGTCGTCTTCCCATGGTCGACGTGACCGATCGTGCCGATGTTGACGTGCGGCTTTTTGCGCTCGAACTTAGCTCGTGCCAATGTGTTTTCTCCTCCTGCCTTACCGCCCGCTCTGGGCCTTTGCGATAATTTCGTTTCCGATGTTCTGCGGAACTTCTTCGTAGTGCGACGGGGTCACGTTCGGGGTCGCGCGGCCCTGCGTCAATGAGCGCAAGGTCGTCACGTATCCGAACATCTCCGCCAGGGGAACGTGCGCGTTGACGATTGTGATGCCGCCAAGCGCAGGCTCCATGCCTTCGATCCGGCCTCGCCGGCTGTTGATGTCGCCGACGACGTCGCCGACGTTGATTTCCGGCGTGGTGACCTCGACGTGCATGATCGGCTCCTTGAGAACGGGGTTCGACTTGCGCATCGCCTCGCGAAAGGCGATGAGACCAGCCTGCTTGAACGCGTTCTCGTTGGAGTCGACCTCGTGGTACGAACCCTCGATCAGCGACACTTTGAGGTCCACAACCGGATAGCCGGCGAGCACACCCGACAGAAGACCCTCCCGGATGCCCTTTTCGCACGCCGGGATGTACTCCTTGGGGATCGAACCGCCGACCACCTTGTTCTCGAACACGAAGCCCGTGCCCGAAGGCTGCGGCTCCATCTCGATCCAGCAGTGGCCGTACTGGCCGGAACCACCCGTCTGCCGGATATAGCGTCCTTCGGCCTTGCTGCGCACCCGCACCGTCTCGCGGTACGCAACCTGGGGCTTGCCCTGGTTCGCCAGCACCCCGAACTCGCGACCCAGACGGTCCACGATGATTTCGAGGTGCAACTCGCCCATGCCGCTGATGATCGTTTGACCGCTTTCGTGGTCGGTGTGCACGCGAAACGTAGGATCTTCCTGCGCCAGACGATGCAGCGATTGGCCCAGCTTCTCCTGATCGGCCTTGCTCTTGGGCTCCACCGCGATCTGGATCACGGGCTCGGGGAACTTGATGCTCTCCAAAGCGATCGGATGATCGGCGGCGCAAACCGTGTGCCCGGTGTTCACGTCGGAAAGACCGATGACGCCGACGATGTCGCCCGCGTAGGCCGCATCGAGATCCTCGCGGCTGTTGGCGTGCATCTGAAGGATGCGTCCGATCCGCTCGCCGCGCAAGCGGAAGTCGTTGGTCAACGGGTCGCGGAACACGACCTGCACGTGCGAGCCCTTCTTGATGGTGCCGCTGTAAACCCGCACGTAGGTGAGACGCCCCACATACTTGTCCGACATGATCTTGAACGCCAGCGCCGAGAAGGGTGCCGAATCGTCCGGCATGCGCTCGATGGACTCCTCGTTTCGCGGGTTCACGCCCTTCACGGGGCCGACGTCGAGCGGCGAGGGCAGGTAATCCACCACCGCGTCGAGCAGCGGTTGCACGCCCTTGTTCTTGAAGGACGAGCCCGAAAGGATCGGCACAATGCGGTTGGAAATCGTTCCTGCGCGGATCGCGGCGCGAATCTCGGCCTCGCTGATCTCCGCACCATCGAGAAAACGCTGCATGATCGAGTCGTCGAATTCGGCGATCGCCTCGATCATCTTCTCGCGCCACTCGGCCGCGACCGCGGCGAGCTCTGCGGGAACGCCTGAATCCAGGTGCTCCTTGCCATCGTCGGACGTGTAGACCAGCGCGCGCATCGTGATGAGGTCCACATAGCCCTTGTACTGGCTCTCGGCGCCGATGGGGATCTGCACCGGTGTACAGTTCGCGCCCAATCGTCCGCGGATGCGCTCGACAACGCTGAAAAAGTCCGCGCCGAGCCGGTCCATCTTGTTGACGTAGATCACACGCGGAACGCCGTATTTGTTGGCCTGGCGCCACACGGTCTCGGACTGCGGCTGAACTCCGCCCACCGCGCAGAACACCGCAATGGCGCCGTCGAGAACACGCAACGACCGCTCGACCTCGACCGTGAAGTCGACGTGGCCGGGCGTGTCGATGATGTTGATCTTGTGCTCTTCCCTGTCGTCGTTCGAGCCCTTCCAGAAACATGTGGTCGCGGCGGACGTGATCGTGATGCCGCGCTCCTGCTCCTGCTCCATCCAGTCCATGGTCGCAGCGCCGTCGTGGACCTCGCCCATCTTGTACTGCTTCCCGGTGTAGAACAGGATGCGCTCTGTGGTCGTCGTCTTCCCCGCGTCGATGTGCGCGGCGATGCCGATGTTCCGAACCAGATGCAGGGCGTGGGTACGTGCCATGGAGACTCAAAAACGGTAGTGCGCGAATGCCTTGTTGGCATCCGCCATACGATGCGTATCCTCGCGCTTCTTGATCGCGGTGCCGATGCCGTTGAACGCGTCCAGCAACTCGCCGGACAGACGCTCGACCATCGTCTTGCCCGAGCGGCGGCGCGCGGCGCCGATCAGCCAGCGCAGGGCCAACGTGCGGCGACGGTCTGGACGGACGTCCATGGGAACCTGATACGTCTGGCCACCGACGCGGCGCGGACGCACTTCAACCCCGGGGCTCACGTTCGACAGAGCCTTGTCGAACACTTCGAGCGCGGGCACGCCCGCCTTCTCCTCGCAAATGCGGAGCGCTTCGTAGAAGATGCCCTCCGCCTTCGACTTCTTGCCGTCGAGCATCATGCGGTTGATGAACCGCTGCATCATCTCCGACCCGTAAACAGGATCGGGGAGGATGATTCGCTTCTGTGCTGGTCCCTTTCTTGGCATGGTTTCCCCTTAGCTGGCCTTTGGCCGTTTGGTGCCGTACTTGCTGCGACCCTGTTTGCGGTTCGACGTGCCCGCGGTCTGCTGCGTTCCACGCACGATGTGATAGCGCACGCCCGGAAGGTCCTTTACACGCCCCCCGCGCACGAGCACCACCGAGTGCTCCTGGAGGTTGTGTCCAACTCCTGGAATGTAGGCCGTAACTTCGAGCCCGTTGGTGAGGCGTACACGAGCGACCTTCCGAAGCGCCGAATTGGGCTTTTTCGGGGTCACGGTGCGCACAACCGTGCACACCCCGCGCTTCTGCGGGTTCTCTTTCAACGCGGGTGACTTCGACTTCACCTTCGGCGTTGACCGTCCTTTCCGTACGAGCTGGTTTACTGTCGGCATTCGTTCCTCGTTCTTCGGGCCCCTCATCGCCGGAAAACAGTTCCCCCAGCGAACAAAAAACCCCTTCGTTTCACGCGAGAGGGGCGCAAGGCGTCAAAACTTCGGTCTGCGTGATCGCGCTCCCTAATCTTGTCTGGCCGTGGCCTCCTCTACGTGATCGTGCGACGGATGTCCCAAGACAGCCGTTGCCACGTCGGATTATGATGAGCGCGCAGGTGCAAAGTCAAGCGTCGGGGGAAATTGGGGGCGGAGCGGGATCAGGGATCAGGGATCGGAGATCAGGGGGACCTGAGTTGCGGCAGGGAGATCTGCGCCGATCCCCGATCCCCGATCCCTGATCCCTGCTCTACGCTCTCCAAGTAGACTGTCCCCCGCCCATGAGCGAGGAAACCTCCCTGCGAGACATTCGATTGGCCAAACTGGCGCGCCTGCGCGAGCTTGGGCATGATCCCTACCGCATCGAGCGCTTCGACCGCACCGGAACCGCCGCCGAACTGCTGGCCCTCTTCCCTTCTGAAGGGGGCTTCGACGAAGGGCGGGCGCCGACGGTGAGGTTCGCCGGAAGGCTGGTGTCGTACCGGCTCATGGGCAAGGCGGGATTCGCACACGTGTCCGACGGCGACGCCAAGATCCAGGCCTACTTCAAGAAGGACGAACTGGGCGAAACGCTGTGGGAGGTGTACACCCTGCTCGACATCGGCGACCACGTGGGCATCGTCGGCGAACTGTTCGTCACCCGCACCGGCGAACCCTCGATCCACGTGCGCGAACTCGTGCCGATGAGCAAGGCACTGCACGTGCTGCCCCTTGGGAAGGAGAAGGACGGCCAGCAGTGGTACGGCCTCGCCGACGTCGAGCAGCGCTACCGCCACCGACACCTCGACCTCATCTGCAACCCCGAAGCGCGCGACATGCTGATCAAGCGCATGAGAATCACGTCCGCGATCCGGCGCCACATGGACTCGCTGGGCTACCTCGAGGCCGAGACCCCCATGCTGCAGATCGAGGCCGGAGGCGCCGCCGCACGCCCGTTCCTCACGCACTACAACGCTTACGAGCTCGACGTTAAGCTGCGCATCTCCCTCGAGCTCTACCTCAAGCGCCTCATCTGCGGGGATATCCCCAAGGTCTACGAAATCGGCCGCGTGTTCCGAAACGAGGGCGTGTCCAACCGCCACAGCCCCGAGTTCACGATGCTCGAGTTCTACGAGGCGTACACCGACCTCGAAGGCATGATGGAGCGCGTCGAAGGCATCTTCCGCTACGTGGCGGAGGAGGTGTTTGGAAGCGCACAACTCCACCACCTGGACTTCTCCAAGCCGTGGCGGCGCTTGGACCTGCTGACGGAGATCGGGCACCACGCCGACCTCGACCGAGCGAAGGCGGCGCTTCAGGCAGGCGGGCACCATCGGACCGATCCGACGGATCCGTCCGATCGCAAGCTCGACCTCTCCAAGGAAAGCAACCTTGGCGGACTCATCGAGAAGCTGCTCGAGGTGTTTGTCGAGCCCACATTGATTGAGCCCACGTTCGTGGTCGGCTACCCGATCGAGACCAGCCCTCTGGCCAAGAAGGACCCGGGCAACCCCCAGATGACCCGGCGGTTCGAGGGGTACGTGCTGGGGCGTGAGGTGTGCAACGCGTTTTCCGAGCTCAACGACCCCGTCGACCAGGTCGAGCGGTTTGAGCAGCAGGCTGGCGAGCGCGCCAAGGGCGACGACGAGGCGCACCCGATGGACGAGGAGTTCGTGTTCGCCCTGGAGTCGGGAATGCCCCCGACGGGCGGCTGCGGCATCGGCGTGGACCGCCTCGCGATGACCCTGCTGGGGTCCGACGCGATCCGCGAGGTCGTGCTGTTCCCGATCATGAAGCCCCAATAGGAAGCGCCGCTTTGTGGTGGATCGTCTGAACGGGCGTATGATAGCTTTGGAGGCAACTGCTGTGAAGTTCACCCGTCGCGCGTTCACGTTGATCGAACTCCTCGTCGTGATCGCCATCATCGCGATCCTCGCCGCGATCCTGTTCCCCGTGCTCGCCGCATCGAAGGCCAGCGCCAAGACCACCGTGTGCCTGAGCAACATGCGCCAATTGGGGATGGCGATGCAGCTCTACCTGCCCGACCACGACGACCGCTGGTTCCCCTTGCTTAGCCCCAGCGATCTTGGCCCCTCTTTCGCACCCATCCAGCCTTGGATCGGCTACGACAACCACAACCGCGCCCTGTTCGGCGGATATGACGGCCGCGTGTACGAACCCGCGATCAACCCCCCTCGCCCCGGCGCGCTTGACCCGTACACGAAGAACTTAGGCATCCTCCGCTGCCCCAGCATGCCCACGCAGTGGCAGACTGCCTATGCGTCCAACTACTTCAGCCCGAACACCTCGTCGGCCTACTACGCCGTGAACCCCGGCGCGGCCGGGCGCGAGTACGGCCCGAGCGCCAAGACCGTGGCCGTGTGGAACGGCAGGTTTGTCACGACGGGCGCGCAGGCATCGGAAGTCGAGGAACCCGCCTACACACTGATCGCGTGGGAGCACCTTGCCCAGGTTCCGCTGTGCAACTTCCTGCAGCCGAGCAATTGGTTCGAAACGCCCCCGAACGTCCCGGCCCTGCGCGAGCACTTCCACTTCCTGCACCGCGACGGCACCAACGCGCTGTGGGCCGACGGGCACGCGAAGAGGCTCACCTACTTCGCTTTGAAGCGCCCGATGTTCAGCAGTCTGAAGACCATCTACCCGTAGGCCCCCTTTTGTAGCACAGGCACCCCTGCCTGTGTTCCGATTCGGGGCTGCCGGATCACAGGCACCCCTGCCTGTGTTCCGATTCGGGGCCGCCGGATCACAGGCACCCCTGCCTGTGTTCCGATTCGGGGCTGCCGGATCACAGGCAGGGGTGCCTGTGCTACAGGGGTTGTCTCGCGTCTCGGTGAACGGTGCGTGCCGTTGCCGACACCCAAGGGCAATCAGGAGATGCAGACCATGAAGACACCCCTCACCCTACTCGCAGCCCTCGCCCTCGCACTTGCAGGCTGCTCAGGCCCATCGGCAACCGATGCCCCGGTATTCAACGCCGGAGCCAAGACGGAAAGCGCGGGCGACGATGGGGCCCCATCCGGCGGCGCCACCAACAGCACGCCGGCCTCGCCGCGCGGCCTCAACCTGACACCGGCCTCGACGACGCGCTCGGACGCCCCCCGGCGGGCGGTGATTCGGAACGGGTCTCTCGCGGTGCGGGTGGGCAACTTGGAGAAGGCCGAGCGCGCCGCCGGATCGATCATCGCACGCCTCGGCGGCTACGTGGACTCCGCGGACAGCACCGACCTCGCCGGCAAGAAGCCCATTCTGACGTTGACGGCCCGAATCCCCGAGCGGTCGTTCGAGCAGGCGCTGCGCGAGTTCGAGTCTCTCGGCACGCGGCTCAGCAAGCGGATCGCGGCACAAGACGTGACCGCCGAGATCGCCGACCACGCGGCCCGACTGTCCACGATGCGCGCCCACGAGGAGTCCCTGCGCACCATCCTGCGCCAGGCCAAGGACTCGTCGTCGATGATGGAGGCCCAGCAACGCCTTTCCGAGGCCCGCGGAGAAATCGAGGCGCTAGAGGCTCGGCTGTCATCCGTCCGCGGCCTTGCGACCCTGTCCACCGTTGAACTCCGCCTCGAGCAGAGCGCCGAAGCTCTCACGGGGGAGGATCCCCGGTGGGCGGCCGAGGCGTGGGCGGCCGCGACGTCCTCCGCCGAGCGCGCATACCACGGCGTCGCTTCGCTCGCCATGTGGGCAATAGTGTATAGTCCACTATGGGTGTTGGGATACCTGGGCTTCCGCGGCATCCGCCGACATCTGACCCAGACGTCCCCTACGGCGTCGCTGTAAACACCAGTTCGTCAACGAGGACGCGCCAGGGCAGGATGCTGTCCTGGGCGACCTCGGACCACCCGAGCCGCACCCTCACCCGTCGCGTGCCGGCCTGTACAAACCGTTGGGCCGGCCCGGGCACGTTGACCGTCACCACCCCGTCGGTCACCGTCGCGCCCGTCGTGGACACGCGCACAAAGCCACCCGCGACGTAGTCGAAGAGCTCGACCGCCTGACGCGCCCCCGTCGTCGTGGCCCTCGCCTCAACCCGAAGGGACAGCGCCGAGACAACCGGAATCGGCGACACCGCCTCGCACACGAGTTGGATCTGGAACCCCAGCTCGTCTTGGGCAAGGTTTCGAATGCCCGAAAGATACGCGTCGTTGCTCGTGAACAACTGCGCCAAACGACCGCCGTAGTGCAGACCCGGCCCGAACGCAAAACTCACCGGCGAGAAGGGCTCCGTGGCCGTAGACACCGCGGCCAGGTAGATCCCGCGACCATGGGTGACCGCCATCAGGGTGTTGTCGTTCTTCCACACCAGCTCGTCGATCGGCACGGTACCGGGGCCGTCCGTCTGCGAAGTCCACGAAGCACCGTCGTCGCTCGACGTGAAGATGCCAAGGTCCGTGCCCGCGTACCAGAAACCGGGCCTCGTGCGGTGTTGTGCGAGGGCGCCGACGGGAACGCTCGGCAAGGCGAAGTTGCCGCTTCCCGTGACCGGAGTCCACGTCATGCCCGCATCGGTGGTGCGCCAAATGTTGTCCGCTTCCCACCCGAGGAAACCAACCGTGACACGATTCGCGTTCACCCGATCGATCACGATGCGCGAGATCCAGCGGTCGGGCAGGCCGACGCCGTTGCCGTCCACGCGCGTCCAAGAAGGGGTCGTAGCGGTGCCGTTCGTCGTCCTGTAAAGGTGGCCGTCGTTGTGCCCGACCCAGATCACGTTCGAGTTCCCCTCCGCCACGGTCGTGGTGGAGATGTTCCACGGGTTGTTTCCCGCAAAGTGGGCCTGGGCGCCGCCCGTTTGCGTGCCCACATTGCCCGGCCGGATCGAAGGCTTGATCGAAGTCCAGGTGTTGCCAGTGCGCACCGCGTTGTTGCGCCACAGCACCTCGCCACACGCCAGCATGCGGTTCGCCTCGTTGGGGTCGAGCAGGAAGTACGGAATAAAGTTGAAGTTGTTTGAAGAGCCGGCGCCCGGCGGGGCGATTCCGCTGCCGAACGACGCTCCGCCATTCGAGCTTCTCCGTATGTTCTCATATTGGCTGGCGCCGTAGAAGTAGTTGGGGTTCGTGGGGTCCGAGGCGCAGAACGCCCCGTCGCCACCGATCACGTTTTCAGACCAGGCCAGCGGGTTCCCCGTGAACCGATTGGTGCCGTTGTCCTGCGCTCCGGCCACGATCACGCCGCTGGAGTTGTTGACCGCGGCGCCGTAGAACTGCGTGATCGTCAGGTTGTTGTTGATCCTGCTGGCGCTTGATCCATACGCATCGGGCAAGCGGTAGATCCCGCCATCGCAGCCGACGTACAAGGTCTTGTTCGTCGTGCCGTTGAAACCGGGGGCGCCCACAATCGCGTGCATGTCCGCGTGGACGCCGTTGAAGGTCTGCGAACGGGTGGATCCCCCATCCAAGCTGCGGTACAGCCACACGCCGCCAAACACAAGGATGTTCACGTTCGTGGGGTCTACCCAAAGGCAGTTGTTGTACAGGTTGTAGGTCCCAATGCCCGAGCCTGACGATCGCAGGGTGTACGACAGCCCGCCGTCGATCGAGCGGTAGATCGTGATGGAGCCGGCATTGCTCCGCGCGGAGTACACCGTTCCGGGTTGGCTCTTCGACCACGCGAACTCCTGCCGTTCTCCCAACAGGCCGGTCGATGCCGCCCACGTCAGACCTCCGTCGGTCGAGAAGTAGCCACCCACGTCCGCCCGGCCCGCCACGAGCCGGTTGGAGTTGTTGGGGTCCATCTGCACATCGAGAAAACGCCCGGCAATCCGCTGTGTCCACGAGTTGCCCCCGTTGGTCGAGCGGTACAGCCCCGCAGCCGTTGCGACGATCAGGATCTGGGGATTGGCCGGGTGAACCGCAATACGGTTGACAAACGAAAAATCGGCGTTGTCGGTGGAAGGCATGCGGTCCCAGTTTTGGCCGCCGTCGAGGGTCCGGTAGATGCCGGAGCCCCGCATGGTCGCGGTGTTGGAACTGCCCTCGGGCGCGTCGAAGAACCCTTCGCCCGTGCCTGCGTACAGGGTGGTCGGCGTCAGGGGATCGATCGCCATGCACCCGATGGCGATGCTGGCCATGAAATCGTCCATGGGCAACCACTGCGCGCCGCCGTCGACCGTGCGCCAGATGCCGCCCCCCGCGGTGCCGATCCACATCGTCAAGGGTTGGCTCGGATGCACGACCACCGCGCGGGTGCGCCCGCCGATGTTGCCCGGGCCCATCGAGGTCCAGCTGCCCGGGTAGATGCCGGCGGCGTAGGTGTTGTGGCCGCGACGCATGTCGCCAAGCTGTTCGAGGGCGCGCTCCAGGGCCCGCTTGGGCATCACGCCGCCCTCGCTCAGGCGGGCGACGTAGCGCGTGCGCGCAGACACCTCGGCGAAGGTAAACGCCTCCGATCCCCCTTCGCGGCTCGCGTAAGTTCCCGCGTTGTCAGCGCCACGCGAGCAACCCGAAGCAATCAACAAGGCCGCCAAGGCCCCAGTAATCCATTTCATCACAAAAAACCCCTCTCGAGGATGGGATCCAATCGAATCCTCTCCTTACTGTATCACGAGTTTCGCGCTAGAGGTCGGCCCGAATGCCCGGAGGGAAGTTCAGCGTCGCGCCAGGCTTGATGCCCAGACGCTTGCAAGTGCCCGATTTGAACTCGACCACGTACTGGGAATCCCCCATGGACGGAAGTGTCGTTTCGTCCTTCGGCTTGCCGTGCTGCACGTTCAGAAGCTTCAGTTCTTTGGAGAAATACGCGATGTCGAGGGGCATCAGCGTGTTTTGCATCCAGAAACCCTGGGGCGCGGGCTCGGCGAACACGAACAGCATCGCCTCGTCGGCCTTGATCTTCGCGTCTTCGATGAACATCATCCCCTCCTGGCGCTTCCCAGGAGTGTCCATCACCCACGCCTTGAAGCGGTGGCCGCCGACGATGAGCCGCACGCGCCGCAACTCGAAAAGCTGGAACAGGCGACGCGCGTTGTATCGGGGGTCCTTCTGCACCGGGTAAATCGGGGCGGCATCGGAAGCTGGCGTATAGGGGACGTGGTCTTGGTC
>CAYJMZ010000082.1:0-10325 GCA_964370995.1 uncultured Fimbriimonadaceae bacterium
GCCGGAGCGTCCCAACCCTGGGCTGTCAGACGCAATCCCGTTGGGATTGTCCGCCTTCGAATTACCGTTCCGCCTTGTCTGAGTCGAGCCGGATTCCTCGGGGCATTCGAACCACAACCCACAGTAAACAGCGAAGATCGAGGATTCGATGTTTCGCTTCGTGCCTCCAAAGGGCTGGCAATTCGTGAAGGGATAGCCTGTGCTAGATGACCCATCCTGGCGAACCCAGTACAAGCAAGATGACAAACTGGTATGCGAGTGTTCCGACGAAGCCTAGGTAGCCGAGAAACGAGAAGATCGGAGTGGGCCACTGTCGTCTGGACGTTCCTTGCAGCCACAATCGGTTTCCCCAGCGGTAGCCGAAGACCATTGCAAGGTAGGAAGCCGCCAGTAGCCAGCCGATCCAAGCGAAGTAGAATCGGCGCTCGGGTGATCCGATATGCATGATCTCGCCTTCGGGCAGTCGTCCGAACACGATGATTCCGACACCGAGAAAGACGGTCCAATACGCGAGCGTAGCGGCCAACAACCCGATACCGACGCGAGTGCCTCTGCCCATCTCGTTGAACCCGCTGCGTCCGCGGCTACTTAGCGGGGCCGCCGACCAACGCTGGCTCCCACCGGGTGGTGCGGTGCCACTCTCCGTTGTCCGAGCGAGAAGACAGGGTGAATCCCTTTTTTGTCGTGCGGACGTTGATCGGTGCGCCGGTGTTTGGATCGATGCAGTAACGCTTGCTCCAAGTTGGGACCAGTGGCCTGCCGGCGTCACGTGCCTCGCGGAGGTCCAACTCGATCAGCTCCATATTCCAACCCCACACGTCGAAGTGATCGGATGAAGAGTAAAGGTCCAAGTGGTCCGCAGCCCAGGCGGCAGGGTTGCTTCCCTCCTTGTCCAGAAGCTCCCACAAGGCGTTGCGGAGGTCGAGCGAGATCACCTTCATGAGCGGCAGATGTAGAGCCTCCGCTGCAAGTACATTCAGTTGGCGGAGAGTGGCCAGATCGGCCTTCTTCCGGAAGAGTGGGTCGTTCTCGGACTCCTGCTTCCATTTGGGGGGAGGCTCTGGCGGCCGGGGTCGCAAATCCGACAGGCTCATGATCCTTAGCGGAGTGCGTCCGGCGCCCTTGGCTTCTCGAGCGAGCCTTCCAAAACGGCCGAGCTTCGCCAGCCGCATGCCTTCCAAGTCGAATGCCTCCAACTTGCGGCGCAGCCAACCACGACTCTTCGCGTCGTCGATCACCAGGTAGCCGAGGGGTGGGTTGCCGGCTTCCGGAAGCCACAGCCCGAAGATGCTGCTGTCGCCAAGAAGAAGCTGCTCCTTGAACCTCTTCTCGAACTTGTAAAGCCGATCGAGCCATACCCAATCGTGCTGCTTCGCCCAGAAGTGAGCGTGGTTCTGACACCAATCGTCGATCGGCTCGATCACGCCAGAGTTGAGCCGGTCAATCGGTTTGTCGCCCCGCTGAGTGCGTGTGAAGTGGGCTGCCGGCTTCGCTGCCGCAGCTTCGAGTTTGAGGAGGATCTCCTCGTACTTGCCCGCTTTGCCGCCCAGGCTGACGATCTCCTGTGCGATGGCAGCGTAGTCAGGTTTTGCGTCGGTGAGGGGGCCAAGAGAGCGCACATCGACACCCAAGGAAAGCAATCGACCCTCTTCCTGACTGATATCGGCGTCAATCTGAGTCGTGCCAATAGCGCAATAGAGGAGAAAAGCGGCAAACACATCCCATCATACGCTTCCTTCTCCGGAGGGGTGCGAATCTCAACTTGCACGGGGATATCGCCTTGCTCATTCCCCGGCTATCATGCCCCAGACTCCTAGTAAGTTGTGATGTGAACCCAACAGAGACCGGCCGCGATACTCCTTGAAAGAAAGCTTCGACCCGAAGAACTTTTGTTTCCGTCACCCTCTCCAGCGCCCGACCTCCACCAAGAACGCCTCGGCATCCTCTGCGGTACACGGCGCCTCTACGGTAATCCAGACCCCCTCCGGCCCCAGACTCCTCATGGTCTCCCGCGCGTCGGCGAGATCTTCGCAGATCACCTGGATCGCCTTGCCTCTCGCCTGCGCCTTCTGGTAGATGGGCACCCACTTCGACGCGGGGCCGTTGCCTGCGCCGTACACCCACTGCAGCGCGTTCAGGCCATCGCAGTCCAGCACGAGGTCGAGGTGCTGCAGCGAAGAGGGGCCGTCGAGGTGGAAGATCGTGCGTTCGCAGTGCGCGATCTCCTGGAGGATCGAGGGCCAGATGGCGAACTCGAACATCGGGCGCGAGATGAGCGCGGCGAAGTCGCAGTTCGGCACCAGCATGCGTCCCCGGTGCGGCACGTGCAGCCACGTGAGGGTTGGCTGCTCTACCGCGAGCAGCCGACCGACGAGGTCTTCGTAGGCCTGAAGGAAGATCGGGGTCACGTGCTCGCACGCCGCGCGCACAGCCTCGGGGTCTTCCACCAGTTCGATGCACAGATCCTGCGGGTCGCGCAGCGAGGCGATCAGGTCGCCGTTGCAGTGAAAGTCGGTAAACGCGGTGAGCCATTTGCCCCGCCCTCTATCGATGGAGCGGTCGGTGAGTTCGCGGATCTTCGCCCAATAGGGGTTCTCGAAGTCGGGTTTCAGGCCGGGGATTTCGCGGCAAGACCCGACGACGGGTGTGCTCCACGCGGTGTCTGGGCCAAACTCCAACTCCGCGCCGAACAGCGTCGCCAACACCTCCGGCCCGAGCTCGGGCTGAAACACGGGGAGCGCATCGCCGATCCAGGTTCGCTTCTCGAACTCCGCCTCCGCGAAGTCCAGGCGGAACTCGGTGTCCATCCAACGCTCCCTGCAGTCCGCGTGGCGCTTCTCGGGAAGGACGTACGGCCGCTCGGGAATCACGGAAAGCGACACGGGGGGCCGGTCGACGATCTCGCCCAGCCACCAAGCCTCGAAGCGCTGCAGGACCTTGTCCGCTTCGGCGTGGTAGAGCAGGCTGAGGGGACTCACGGCGCGGGCAGAGTACCCGTGCTCCTTTGCCGTAAACTCGTGCGCATGAGCCGCCTTGCCCTCTTGCCCTTCCTGCTCGCGCTCTGCCTCGCGAGTACGGCCATGCCCGTCCAGGTCCAGCGCGGCGAACCGCTCCCGCGGACCGGGTTCCTTGGGGTGCAGTCCGCGGCTGTTGAAGGCGGCAAGGGGGTGAAGGTCGTGCGCATCGTCCCCGGGGGATCGGGCGAAACCCTCGGCCTCAAGGCCGACGACGTGCTTCTTTCCGTAAATGGTACAGCCCTGACGACCCCACAGCAGCTCGGCACCGTGGTCCGCGCGATCAAGGGGGGCGACCCGCTCAAGGTCGTGTACCTCCGCGCCGACAAGGAAGCCGCCGCCGAAGGCAAGATGGCCGGGCGCCCGATCCCCTCCGAGCCGGGATTGGACGTGATCTTCGACCAGGTCCTCAGCCAGGGCAAGCGGATCCGCGTGATGATCACCAAGCCCCAAGGGTCGGGCAAGTTCCCGGTGCTGTTCTTCATCGGCGGCATTGGCGCGTACAGCGTCGACGGTGCGCTCTCGAGCAGCTTCTACGGCAAGGTGCTGGGCCCGGTGTCGCAGGCGGGCTACGTGACCGTGCGCATCGACAAGCCTGGCCAAGGCGACAGCGAAGGCCCCGAATACAAGAGCCTCGGCTTTGGCGCGGAGAAGGACGCCTACCTGCAGGCCTTGCGGCTGACGAAGACCTTGGAGTACGTGGACCCCGACCGCATCGCGATCTTCGGCCACAGCATGGGCGGCTGCTTTGGGCCGCTGGTCGCCTCCGAGGAGCCTGTGAAGGCGATCATCGTGACGGGAACGCTATACAAGACGTTTGGCGAGTACATGCTGGAGAACACGCGGCGGCAGGCCGAGCTCGGCGGCGCGGCGCCCGACGGCCTCGACCAGAGCCTGAGGCAGTGCATGGCGGCGATGCACTACCTGTTCGACGAGGGGCTCACGCCCAAGCAGGCCACCGACCAGCACCCTGAAACCGCGAACTGGATCAAGGGCAACTTCCCCGATGGCGAGACCTACTCGGGGGTCGGGGCGGGCTTCTGGAAGGAACTCGCAAACACGAACCTCGCCAAGGCCTGGCTGGGCTCGAACGCCGACGTGTTGGCGATTTACAGCGAGAATGATTTCCTGTCCGGCCGCGACGACCACGAGCGCATCGCCGCCGCCATGAACAGGAAACGCGAAGGCTCCGGAGAGTTCAAGCTTCTGGAGGGCTCCGACCACATCTGGTCGAAGACGACCTCGATGCGCGACAGCCAGCAGAAGTGGGGCAAGGCCTCGGAGTTCAACCCCTCGATCATCGAGACGGTGCTGGGCTATCTGAAACGGATTCTCTGATTGAGGGATGAGCCCCGCCGTGCTGGAGCTTGGAAGGGCCGTCGTGGAACCTGCCGCCAGGCCTCGGAGTGTTGGTTTCGGGATGGTGGAGCCCCTGTTGGGGAACTCACGGCACGGGCATAATGAGGCAGCGCGATGACAGAACGCGAGAACCTGCTTCGGATGCTTTCCGGCGGCGAGCGCGCCCACCATCTCCCCCTCGACGTGTGGATGACCGCACCCTCGCGCGACATGGTCGAGGCGTACACCGGCACGCGAAACGAAGTCGAGGCGCTGGGGCTCTCTGTCGAGCGCGTGAGCCCGCGGTTCCCATCGCAGCCCGAGGCGTGGCGGGCGGCGTACCAAAACATCGGGTTTGAGGTGAGGCCCGATGCGCTCATTGGCGCCCTGGGCACGGTGGACGACGTGCCACCCGCGCACTCGGTCGGCGCGGCGTACCACTTCCTCGAGATGCGCCACCCCCTCTCCGGAGAAGTGTCGCTCGCCCAGCTCGAGGGGCTTCCGTGGCCGGACGTCGACTCTCCCGATCCCTACCGCCATCTTCCCCAAAGCGTCGCAGAGGTTCATGAGCGGGGAATTGCGTCGATTGGGCAACTGGACTGCACGATGTTCGAGATGACCTGGTACCTGCGGGGGATGGACCGCGCGTTTCTCGACCTGGTCGACGGCACGGGCGCGGCGGACTGGCTCCTCGACTGGTTCACGCATCGCTCCGAGGTGGCGGCCCGGCACTACGTGAGGGCTGGGGTAGACATCGTGTGGCTCGGCGACGACGTCGGCACCCAGCGCGGCATGATGATGGCGGTCCCCTTCTGGCGCGAGCACCTGAAACCGCGGCTCAGGCGCGTCGTCCAAGCGGTGCGCGAGGCCCAGAACAGGGAAGTGTGGGTCGCCTATCACTCGGACGGGGACATCCGCCCGATCATCTCGGATCTGATCGAGATCGGCATCGACGTTCTGAACCCCGTTCAGCCCGAGTGCATGCCTTTGGGCGAGATCGTGTCCATGTACCGGGATCGACTCGCATTCTGGGGCATGGTGGGAACCCAGTCGACGATGCCCTTCGGCACGCCTGACCGCGTCCGAGAGGTGGTCGGGAAGATCAGGGAGTACGCCCGATCGGGATGCAGGGTGGTCGTTTCACCCACGCACGCCATCGAGCCCGACGTGCCCTGGGAGAACCTGAAGGCGCTGATCGAAGAGGTGAAGAAACCGTTAAACGGAGGGGGGGAGCATGAACTGGCTTGAGAAGGTGCTGGGGGAAGGTCCGTTGCTCGGGGACGGCGCGATGGGCTCGATGTTGTTTCAGGCGGGGTTGGCGCCAGGCGCGAGCGCGGAGCTGTGGAACGTGGAGCAGCCCGAGCGCGTGTCGGCGATCCATCGGGGATACGTCGAGGCGGGCTCCATGTTCCTGACCACGAACTCGTTCGGCGGAACACCGCTTGCGCTCGCTCGCCATGGACTTGCAGGGCGCACGGCGGAGTTGAACGGGGCGGCGGTCGCGGTGGCGCGCCGAGCTGCCGGCGAGCGGGCGCACGTGTTGGGCGACGTGGGCCCGTTCGGCGGCTTCCTCGAGCCCTACGGAGAGGCCACCCCCGACGAGGTGGAGGCGACGTTCGGTGCCCAGATCGCCGCGTTTCGGGACGCCGGGGCCGACGGGATCGTCGTGGAGACGATGGTGGACCCGGCCGAGCTTGCGATCGCCGTGCGGGCAGCTCGGCAGGCATCGGACTGGCCGGTGCTCGCAAGCTACGCGTTTCAGCGCGCGGGGGAGAGTTTCCGCACGATCATGGGCACGAGCGTGGCCGAGGCGCTCGAAGCGGCGTTCGAGGCCGGTGCCGATGCCGCGGGCGCGAATTGCGGCACCGACTTCTCCCTTGACGACTACCTCCTGCTCGCCGCCGAGCTCGTGCGGGCAGCGCAAGGCCGCCCCGTAGTGCTCCAGCCCAACGCGGGCGCCCCCCAAACATCGGGCGCAGGCGTCGTGTATCCGGCCACGCCAGGGGAGATGGCGCTGTGGGCTCGGAGCGCGTTGGGGGCGGGCGTGCGCGTGCTCGGCGGATGCTGCGGCACCACGCCGGCGCATCTGGCAGCGATGGCGGGGGCGCTCGGACTGGATGGCGGCTCTCGTCTAGGCTAGGCTGGGGGCTACGGGGGGACGTGGACGCTCATCGTGGCCGCGACCGTCCTCGGTTGACGGTTCCGGACGGACAAGCGGGACGCTCGCCGCCACGGGGGCTATCCAAAGGCTAAGCTCGACGCGCGGCTATCGCAACTCGTACGTCACCTCCTCTGTGGCCTCGACCGCGATCTGCCCGGTGCTGATCTCGGCCTCGGCGGTGCCGGCACCCATGGGCGGCGACACGGCCCGAGGGTTCTGCATGTTGATGTTCGCCTGCGCGGCGTAACCGCTGGAGTTGCCCCCATACCACCAGCCCCGCATGCCACCGTCGTGCACGGCGATTAGGCGACCCAGCGAGCCGCCCAGCGCCTTGGCGAGCTGCTCCGCCTTCTCGCGAGCGATCTGGCTCGCCCTTTCCCGGGCCTGAGCTCGGACCTTGTGCAGGTCTTCGACCGCGTAGCGGACGCCGGAAATGGTGTTGGCACCGGCATCGGTGGCCGCGTCCACGACGTCCGCGACCTTCTCCGTGTCGCGTACGCGCACTTCGACCCTGTTGCGGACGCGCCATTGGATTCGCCTCTTCTGGCCATCTGTGTAGGTGTACGTCGACGACAGGTCGTACTCCACGGTGTGGACGTCCTTGGGGTCCACCCCTTGCGCCTTCACGGCCGCCAGCACCTTCGACATGACGGCCTTGTTCGTCTCGCGGGCGTTCCTCGCGCCGACGGCCATCGTCTCGCATCCCACGGTGACGACCGCGTAGTCGGGTGCGGTGTGCACGACGGCGGTGCCGGTGACGTGCAATCCCTCCTCCCCGTAGGGTGAGGCGGTGGTGACGATACGTGTCGTGTCGCGTCCGCATCCGGCGAGCAGAACGGCGAGGGCGACAACCAGGGCAGGATGATTTGTCATGGATGAACCTCCGAATAGTCGAGTGTAGCGGAGGTGCCGGTGCGTCCACGTGCTAGCGAGCACCCCGAACTGGATGGAGGATCCTAACGAACGGGCGATCGCCGTACGTGCGGCGCGGCAGACCACGGACTGGCCGGTGCTCGCCAGCTTCGCGTTTCAGCCCGTCGGAGAGAACTTCCTGTCAGCGGCGCTCCAAGATTGATCCGTTCGCGAGCGCGCAACATTGATGGACCTTGTCGCTACCGTAAGTCCAGGTTGTGCTTTCAGATCAGCGTCTGCACCCCGGCGGCCGGGGCACTTGTGGTAAGGAAGACCGGCCCCAAGGTGGCTTCGGCGTCCCGCCGATTTCCGTCCGGCGACCTGGCCCGTTTTGTACGAATGCCGGAGCGTCTTCTTGAGAGCGGGTGCCCACCCCGGAGGGGTAAGAGAACATAGCCTGGGGTCTGCGCCGGGGCGGGCTTCGCATACGTGGGGCCGACGCGACCTACCGACCACTCTGCAACTCTCTCGGGCCTCTCACGAATGATACGGGCTGGCGGACAGTGGGGGCATGGCAAAACAAACTTTCTTCGACAGCAAGGAAAGTCTTCTTGAGAGCTGCCGCAACGCGCCCGCCTCGAGCGACGTAAGGGCTGGCAGCTTTGAAGCCGGTTCATCTTGATACGACGGCACGTGAGCGGCGCTTGGGTGCGCTGGTCCACATCGGGGCAATCTTCGGCCCGATTTGGCTTCCGCTGGCCGCCTGGTTCGTGTTGCGCCGCTCGTCGGCATTTGTCGCTGCGCACGCGTGGCAGGAGTTCCGCGAAGCGATCTTGTGGAAGGGCTTTCTGCTGGTGATCGGCATCGTTTCGTTGTCGATCACGATCACAAGGCTGATCCATCATTTCCAGACGGAATGGCGCGAATTCAGCTGGCAGGAGGTCGCGCTCCGCGTCGCAATCAGCCTAACGGTGTTCGCGGTCTTGTGGGTGTGGAACCTCGTCCAAGCGCTGATGCATGCCCGCGCGGCGCTCAGGGGCATGTGGCCGAAGCTGGCGCTGCGAGAAATGGTCCGGAATTAAGAGCCCGCTTATCAGGGTGCTGAAGAAGGCCAACGCAACCGTGCCACCCTCGTGTCGGGGGTGCTTTCGCCGAGAGTTCGCACCTAACGCACCCCCAAGATGAGGGTGGCACGGGATCGGAAACGTTCGTGGCGCGAGAACAAACGGTGCAAGCCCCTTCTTCAGTACCCTGGTAGCGGCAAGCAGGAGTGTGACGAGAGTGGTCACGGATTCGTCACGCGTTGCGCCGCAAGATGTTCTTGCCGTCGCAGAACCGAGGGTACGATCCCCGCACTGCCACCACGGGGTAGGAGGATTCTATGAAACAACAGACAAAGTCGCTGAGATTCGTCGTAGGGTTGCTGGCTATCGCGGGATTGCTGGCCATGGCAGGAGTCCGAGGGGTCGCGGGCGAACGGCCGGAGGTCGTGTCCGCCGGAGGGAAGGCGGATTGCTGCACGGCGACCTTGGCCAGCATGGCCGGTCAGCCCTTCGTGGTCGCGCAGATCGATTCGAGCGGGAAGAACTCGGCTACTCCGGGCGAATGGTGCTGGACCTTTCAGCGGTACGTCGCCAACCTGAAGGACCATGGGATCAACTACTCGGACAGCGCCTGTGCGGAGCTCGGTCCCGCGGACGACCCGGCCAACCGCAACCTAGCCATTCCCACAACGGAAACGCCGATCAAGACCTACCGCCTCAGCATCCACGTGTTCCGCGAGAACGACGGGAGCAACCCCGCAGCCTCGCAGGCCGACGTAGATGCCGCCGTGGCCCGGCTCAACGCCGACTATGCCACCTGGCGGATCCAGTTCATCTACGAGACGAACTTCATCAACAGCACGAGGTATCGCACCCTCAGCTCCAACGAAGAGACGGGCATGAAGCGCGCGTACGCCAATTCGCCGGCCACCAAGCTGAACGTCTACGTGGTCAACACGGGCGGAGGCAACTGGGGGACGTTCCCCTGGGACCCGGACTCCCTGGGCTTGCAGGGCGGCATTGTCATGCACGATGCCTATTTCGTCGCTGCGCTGCCAGTCTTCACCCACGAGGCGGGGCATTGCCTGGGCCTTTGGCACACGTTCCACGGCGTCACCGAGGTGCCCCAGTGCGGAGTCTGTTACGAGCCCGTCGGCCGCACGGCTGAGGAGGGCGATGTCACCGGCGACCGGTGCTCCGACACCAATCCGACGACGAATTCAGGTTTCTGCGGCGATCCTGCAGGGACGGACCCCTGCAACGGCAACCCCTGGGTATCGACCCCGTTTCACAACTACATGGGCTACGCCCTAAGCTGCGCGGTCGAGTTTACACCTCACCAGGCCGGGCGCATGCATGCCTGGACCACCGACAACTTGACCGGCTGGCTGAACCTGCCGGCGGCGCCTGCCGCACCGGGGA
The DNA here is from genome assembly GCA_964370995.1 of uncultured Fimbriimonadaceae bacterium. Classification (GTDB taxonomy): domain Bacteria; phylum Armatimonadota; class Fimbriimonadia; order Fimbriimonadales; family Fimbriimonadaceae; genus JAMLGR01. The sequence continues at coordinate 9,831 of CAYJMZ010000082.1, forward strand.
CGCCGACGCTTACGAAACTGAGCGGCGGCCAAGTGTTGGTCACGTGGGCGGACAACTCGCCCAACGAGGACGGTTTCCAGGTGCAGCGGGAGAAGAAATCGGGGCGGAACTGGATCAACACCATGATCATCGCGACCCCGGGGGCCAACACCACGTCGTACACGGATGCGCCCGGGTCAGGGACGTTCCGGTATCGGGTGAATGCGTTCAACGGCGTCGGCAGTTCGGCGTGGAGCGCGTGGGCGCAGATCAAGAACTGAGCTGAGGCAAGCAAAAGCACAGGGTGCGCCGGGGTCCTCTTGCGCTAAAGTGGACGCGGCGCATCCGAAGCGCCAGGAGCGGCGCGATGACCACTTTGCTTGCCTTCCTCGCCTTGGGCGCAAACTTCGCCCAACTGCCGGCAGTCTTGGAGCCCGGTGTCGCCGACGCGCTGGCGGTTGGTGGCCTCACCCCGGCGAGCGCGCGGTTCGACGAGAACTTGGTGCGCTTCTACCG
>CAYJMZ010000083.1:0-4167 GCA_964370995.1 uncultured Fimbriimonadaceae bacterium
CCCGGGCTCGTACGCCCAAGGACGCGGCCGACGAGGTCGATTATTTCAACGGCGCGACGACGACTCCGATGGGGGCGCTTCGGGCGAAGAACGGTCATCCGGCGCCCTACGCCGTTCGTTTCTGGCAGATCGGCAACGAGAGGTCGGGAGCCGAGTACGAAGCCAAGCTGCTCTCATTTTGCCAAGCCATGAAAGCGGCCGATCCCACGATCAAGCTGCTCTCCTCGTTCCCGACCGAGGGCGTCCTGCTCGCGGCTGGCTCGCTGCTAGACTACGTCTGCCCCCATCACTACGAAGTCGAGAACCTTGCCGGGGAGAGCGACGATTTTGCGAGCATTCGGCAGATGATCGCGAGCCAAGGGGCAGGGCGGCCGATCAAAGTCGCCGTCACGGAATGGAACACCACGGCGGGGGACCGAGGGCTCAAGCGTGCAGGCCTTTGGACTCTATGGAACGCCTTGGCCTGCGCACGTTATCAGAACCTGATGCACCGGAATTGCGACCTCGTCGAGATCGCGAATCGATCAAATCTAACCAACAGTTTCTGTTCCGGCATCATCCAAACCGATCGCCATCGGCTCTACCTTACGCCGACCTATTACGCCCAAATGCTGTATTCGCGGATGGCGGGAACGCGGCCGCTTCGAATCGATCCGCCTGCGCCACTCACGGCAGGGCTCGACGTGAGCGCGACCCTTTCAGAGTCAGGCAAGGAGCTGGTCCTGTTTGTGGTAAACGAATCTGTCGACAAGGTGCGCAAGAAGCTCGACCTCTCCTCGTTGGGGGCGTTTGATACGTCGGCAGAGGCGATCACTCTTGCGGATCGAAACGGTGCAGATGAGCCGGATGTTACGAACGGCTTTGATGCTCCGGAGCGTGTTTCGCCGGTTTCGAAGACGATCAGGATGGAAACAAATCAACCTGAATACACCTTTCCACCGCTTTCCTTGACGGTGCTTCGGTTTGAAAGGCGCTACCCCCAAGCCAGTCCAATTAGCCTCGACAGCTGAACCTGCCGAGGCATGAGGGGGTGGAGGCAGACGCTCATTGACTGGATTGGCGCTACCCCCGCTCAAGCACGTTTACGAGACAGCCGATCGTGCCGCAGAGGCGGAACACTCCCTCGACGGGCACGGGCCGGACTTCCCAGCCTTGGGAGCGGTAGGCCTCGGCGCCAGCGTTGTCAAGCTCCCGAATCCCGTACGTGGGCAGATACACGATGCGCCGGCCATCGCGGTGCTCGAACACGCCGTTCGTGTAGGTCACGTACACCTTGGGGCCCATTACGGCGAGTGGGGTGCGAACAATTTGGAAACCGGCGGCGGCAAGATCTGCGATGGCCTTGCGAAACGGGTCGGTGGCCTTTCGGCTCTCGTCGGGCTTGCCCAGGCGCCGCGTGGCCACCGGCGTCCAGAGCCTCTTGCCAAGGTCAGGGTCGGCAACAACGACGGTCCGATCGTCCAGTGGAGCGGCGAACATGCCGATGTGGTGATCCGGGGCACCCTTGAGCCAGAGCGGCTCGTGCCCGGTCATGGCCCGTACCCGATCGAGCCAATCCTCGACTCCGGGGTTCTTGCTCGGGAGCTCGTCGTTGACCAGCGCCCTTGCTTGCGTGCAGAGAACGTCCCCCGCGTCGAAAACGAGGCTGGATTGCACGGCGCGGAACCGCTTCGGCCACCTGCGACCGATCGCGCGGGCCACGAGGGCATCGTTCGTGCGCGTGGACAATGCCGATGGAACCTCTGTGGGGTAGATCAGGTCCCTGCCGGCGACCAGGAAACGGTCCTTGCTCCAGCCCGTGATGTCGGCGCCGACGACCACGGTCTGGACATTCCTTTGTTTGAGTTGGGCTACAGCGGTGCGAAAGGAGCTCTCGTCGGCCTCGTCGCCACACACGGCGATGATCTGCGCGTCCGCCTCCAGATCGTTGAGAAACGCGCGCAGTGTGGGCCAAGTGACCTTCGCCGCCTCGCGCGTGTACTGGATCTCGAAGGTCTTGATCCGGCCGTCGCTCTCCGAGAGCACCCGCGGCCCACGGTTGCCGGTCGGGCCGAGGAGGACCGCGAGAGCGACAACCGCTCCAAGACCGAGGGCGAATCCAAGGAGCTTAGCGAGCACGTCCGGACGCGCGCACTTCGGTTGACGCCGGGTTGGCGCCGAACCGGGCCAGGACCTTCCCGTCGCTTTCGATCGAGATCATGTAGGTGGTCGGGAAGATGCCGGGCTTGTCCGAAGCTTCCGGCCTGTGTTTGAAGCTCACGGTCCAGCCCCTGGTCTTGCCCGCATCCACCTTGCCGCTCAGACTCACCGCTGCGAGCTCCTTCTCGACCCTGTCGCCCGGCCCCACGACTCGGCTCATCGGGTTGCCCTTGAACTCGGTGCGAACCAGCTTTGCCGACATCTGCGCATCCCGCGCCTTCTTCTCGGTGTTCTCGATGGAAACCGAAAACTTCATCTCGGGCCAAATCTTGGAGTCGTAGCGAGCGCTCACCCGCCAGCCGTCCACGGCGGGTTTGAGGTTGCCGGCCGGCGATTGTGCGGTGGCGAGGTGAACTCCCACGACGGCGATTCCCGTGATCGCTCCGATGAGCGCCCATACCAACGTCGTGGCAACCGGTGCGAGTCTCATGCCCTTCATTGTTTGGTCTCCTTGAACGCTCTGACGAATGAACGCGGGGAGTGGTTCACCTCGCGTGCCCCTCACCCCTGCCCCTCTCCCCGCAAGCGAGGCGAGGGGTTACCGGACGGGCCCCCTCAGCGCGAACCCTTCATGCAGGAACCGCGCGGTTCTTCCCCCCGAACAGGATTCCAACCGACACCCTGACCATCAGCGTGAAGAGCAAAGACCCAACGCCGAAGATGCCGACCGCAACGCGCAACTCGGTAGCGCTGGGCACGTAGTGGTAGACCTGGCCGAGCATGTCCGGCGTGTAGCCCGGGATGATCAGCGCGATGCCTTTCTCGATGTACACGGAGAAGTAGATCAACACGCAACCGATGTTCATGGTGAGCGGAGTCGTGCGTGTCTTCGGGTTGAGGAAGAGGAATAAGGAAACGACGGCAAAGGCGAGCGAGGTCCAAGCATAGACGGCAATGGGTGACGTCTCCCCGCGCAGTCCGGAGAACAGGTACTGGTAGTGGACGAGGTGGTGCGTGTTTGAGTAGTACTCCTTGAACACCTCCGCTCCGAAAAGGAACAAGTTGAGGGCCATCGCATAGGCCATGTACTCCGCAACCTTGTGGATCACCTCGTCCTTAATCTCGAAGGAAGACACCTTGCGCAGGATCTGGAACAGGATTAGAAGGAGCGCTGGCCCGGAGCAAAAAGCAGAAGCGAGGAACCGGGGCGCCAGGATGGCACTGTTCCAGTACGGGCGGCTCGCCATTCCGTTGTACAGGAACGCGGTTACGGTATGGATGCTGACCGCCATCGGAATGGAGAGAATGACCAGTGGCACGACGATCCGTGCGTTGTACTTTCTACCATGGTAGGCGCTGTACACCAGGTGGCTGGCCACGATAAAGTTCACGAGGAGATACGAGTTCAGCACCACGGCGTCCCACGCCATGATCGATTGTGGTAGGTGCATGTGCCCCAAGCCAGGCAAGAGGTGCCAGAATCGGTCCGGGCGCCCCATGTCGACGAGGACAAAGAGCAGGCACATCACCACTGCGACGATGGCGAGCAGCTCGCCGAACAGCACAACCTCCCTGATCGGTTTCCAGTTGTAAATGTAGGCCGGGATGACCAGCAGGACGGCGGCCGCCGCGACACCGACCAGGAATGTGAAGTTGCCGATGTAGAAGCCCCACGATACCGAGTCGCGCATGCCGGTGCTGATCAGGCCGCGCTCGAACTGGTGCGCGTAGGCGAAGAACGCTTGGCCGATGCAAACGGCCAGAAGAAGCAACCACCCGTAGTACACCCGGTTCCCGCCGAACAACGCGATTCGCGCCGTGCCGGTCACAAAGTTCTTGAGCGTCCTGAAGAAGGTCATCGAAGTTGCATTCCTTATTACAGCCCGTAGTAGTAGAAGAACTTCGGCTGCGTGTTAAGTTCTTCTTTCAAGATCAACACACGCTTGTTCTCGATGATGTAGCGGATCTCGCTTTCAGGGTCGAGCAGGTTGCCGAACTTGCGCGCGCCTACCGGACACACTTCCACGC
>CAYJMZ010000083.1:4177-10302 GCA_964370995.1 uncultured Fimbriimonadaceae bacterium
AACGTGCACTTCTCGACGACCCCGCGCGGCCTCGGACGGTTGCCGAGGTAGTCCATTTCCACGTTGATCTTGTCCGAGGGAACTTTGGGTGTGCCCCAGTTGAAGTGTCTTGCTCCGTAAGGGCAGGCGGTGATGCAGCACCGGCATCCGATGCACCAGTCGTAGTCGATCACGACGATGCCGTCAGGTTCCTTCCAGGTCGCATTAACTGGACAGACCTTCACGCACGGCGGGTTCTCGCAGTGCTGGCAAGCGACGGGCATGTAGAACTTGCCTGGCGCGGGGACCGTCTCGTGGTCGTAAAACGCGTCGGCATTCTGCAGATCGACGCCCCCCGCCTTGTCCATCTCGAGCACAGTGATCCAGTGCGTCTGCGGATCGCGGGACAGGTTGTTCTCCTCAACGCAGCCGTACACGCATCTCCTGCAGCCGATGCAACGCGACAAGTCGAGCGCATACCCGTAGAGCACGCCGGGAATGGCCGGGGTGGCGCTGACCCTCACGTTCTTGCCGTACTCCTTCCAATACCGCTTCTCCATCTTCGCGAGCCTGTCCTTCAACTCGCTGGGGCTGAGGTCCTTGAAGTGCTTCTGCACGAAATCTTCGAGGGCCTGCTTGTCAGTGGAGCATCCGGTGCTGGTCGCCGCGGCCGCGAGGGCATAGAAGCCGTACACGACGACGTCGCGTCGGGATAAACCTTCTGCGGGCGGCTTGGGTGCCGGCATCGGGAGTTCGGGAGGGGTGCTCATCGTATCTTCTCCTGTCTCAGGGGTGGGGCCTGGGGCTTGAGCGGCTTGAACCGCGGCGAGTGGGGACTGTGGCAGCTCACGCAAAGGAGGTATTGCTTCACGCCGGACCAAGAGCCGGTTCTTTTGCCGTGCTCGCCTGCCTTCCAGTCTCGCAACTGCGTGCCATGACACTGCCCGCACAACCGGTAGGACTCTGTGAACTTGACCGGTCGGCCATCGGCAAGGTGAAGCTGGTCGCGGTTGACGGCGTCGTGGCAGTCCAGACACCAGCGGTTTTTCTCGTCGTGGCGAAGCACGATGTCATCGTGGAACTCGACCACGTGGGGGGTACGGTTCACCACGAGGTCCGGGGTGTGGCAGCTGGAGCAGGGGAAGACGCCTTCCGAGAACGGCGGCGGCGCGACCGGGAGCAAATTATCGGACCTTTGGGTGGGAGGCCCGGAAGCCTTCGCGAAATGAAGAGTCGACTCCTTGTGAGGATCACAGGCCACCACCAGCATTGCCGCTATCCCGACGACTGCCCACAGGGTTGGTCTCATACATGCCACTATTCGGCCTAGTGGCGATGAGCCGCCATGATAGCCGTCATAAGGCACGATTTCGACCGCTCGCCTTACGCCTCGACGGCCACAACGCTTCGCTCGCGCCGCGCGCGTTCGGCGGCGAAGGCGATGGCGTGCGTGCGGAGGGACTCGTCGGTTGGCGTGAGCACGCGGGTGGGATCGCGATGGCGGACGGCGTCCACGAACCGGGCCATCACGTTCGCGTCTCCGCCCCCGTGCGATCCGTCGGGTTCCGGCAGCTCCATCCGCTCGTGGCTCTCCGTTCCCCACATGCGGTAGAGGTCGATCGTGTTCTTGTCCACGTCCGAAGCCAGGTAGCCGTGAGTGCCGTGCACGCGCAGGTAGCGGCCGGCGAAGGGGGTCAAGCCGGTCATTGTGAACGTGGCCGTCGCCCCTCCCTCGAACTCGAGGGCGAGCACCTGGTGGTCCACCACGTCGTTGTCGCAATGAAACACGCAGCGCCCGTACGGGCCCGTGCGCAGGGCCTCGAGCCGCTCGTCGTACGACAGCTCCGCAAACCCGACGTGGTGGCCCCACCCCAACCGTTCGGGATCGCCGTAGATCTTCATGGCGTGGTAGGGGCACTCGGCCTGGGCGGGACAACCGTCGAGGCATCGCCTAGGGGCGCCCGCGGGGGCGTTCGCGGCGTGAAAGAACGTTAGGGAGCCGAACGAACTGGCGCGGGTGCACTGCGCCCCGGCGAGGTGCGCGATGATGTCCACGTCGTGGCAGCTCTTGGAGAGGAGCATGAACGTGCTGCGCGACTCGTTCGACCAGTTGCCGCGCACGAAAGAATGAGACATATGGATATGTTCCACCGCTTCAAGTTGATCAATCGACAGGACCGCGCCGATGGCCCCTTCGTCGAGCAGCTCCTTGATGCGCGCGTATGTCTGCTGATACCGCAAGGAGTGGCACACGCAGGCGATCCGGCCCGTTTCGGCGCGCACGCGGTCGATCTCGCGGCAGTGGTCGAGGGTCGTGGCCATCGGTTTTTCGAGAAGGAGGTGGTACCCGAGGCGCATGAGCGCGACCGCGGAACCGTGGTGCTCGAGATCCGGCGTTGCGTCGACCGCGGCGTCGGCAAGCTTGGGCAGTTCGGCGAGGGCACGCCAGTCCGAGAAGCACGCCCCCCTCGGCAGTCGGTGCCGCTCGGCGATGCGCGCGCGCTGCCGTTCGCGGGGTTCGGCGACGGCGACGACCGCAGCCTCCCCGGGGTGGTCGGCCACCCACCGGGAGAACCCGTCGCCGCGCGCCCCGCCCCCGACGATCACCAACTCCACCCGCGTGCCCATGACGCGCCATTATGGCCCTTGGGCAGCCTGACCGACCTGCAACCCACCCGAAGCCCCGCCGAGACCTCTACCCGAAGTTTCAATGCTGAAGCAACACTACAGGCCTGCCGCTCCTGGCATCTTTACCGGGTTTGCCTCGTTTCATTGCGGGCTCATCCATCCGTGGTGAATTTAGGATTACAATGAAATCAGAATCTTGGTACAGGAGTTCATGTCAGATGAAAAGGGTCTTCGTCACAGCTAGCGTCCTTGTCGCCATCGCCACCACGGCCAGTGCGGAGTTCATTGTCAACGGCGGCTTCTCGCTCGACGCCAGCGGATGGACTGCCAACAACATCGACGGCTCGGGGGGATGGAGGGACACGGGTGGGAACCCGGATGTGGGTGGGACGTTCATCCTCAACAACGGTGGGCCTACCACTCCGACCCCAAGCATCCAGCAGTCGATAACCGGCCTTACGATTGGTCAGGCCTACAGAATCAGCGGCGACGAGATGAGGGCGAATAGCTCGGACGGTGGCAACACCGACTTCGGGGTCGAGATCGATGGCCACTTGTGGGAGTACAACATCCCGACTACTTCCTGGTTTCACTTCTCTGAGGTCTTTGTCGCTTTAAACACCACGGCGACACTCTTGTTGACCGGCGAACGCCACGCCGACAACGATCCGAAGATCGACAACATCTCGCTTACGCCCGTACCGGAACCGACGACCACCTTGCTTGCCCTTGGCGCGGTGCTTTCGGCCCTTCGCAAGCGGCGCAAGTAAGGCAAGTCGCTTTCGGGCTGGCTGGTGGGTCGATCGTGTGTTCGAAGCGTTCCTATCGGGCGAATCTCCGTCTGCTTCAGCCTCTTGGGGCCCTAACATGGTGCTGAAGAAGGCCGACGCAACCGTGCCACCCTCGTGTCGGGGGTGCTTTCGCCGAGAGTTCTCACCTAGCGCACCCCCAAGATGAGGGTGGCACGGGATCGGAAATGTCCATGGCGAGAGAACAAATTGGGCAAGCCCCTACTTCAGCACCCTGCTAGCCGATGTAGCCTCAACAGCGGGGCTGCTGAGGCATGGAGGGCGGCGGCACTCCAAGGGGCTAGCGTCCGCCGAGGCCGGTCAGCGTCACTCCCTCGATGAAGTACCGCTGGGCGAAGAAGAAGACCGCGACGACGGGGAGGATCGTCAGGGTGGCGAACGCCATCAGGAGCCCCGGCTCGCCTCCCCGCTCGCTTTGGAACAGTTGCAGGGCGTAGCTTAGCGGCATGTTCTCCGGCGTGTTGATGTAGATCAAGGGGCCCAGGAAGTTGTTCCAGGCGCCCATGAAGGTCCAGATCGCGACCACCGCAAGGGCAGGTTTGACCTGGGGCAACATGATGGTCCAGAAGCTTTGGAGCACTCCTGCGCCATCGATCTTTCCCGCGTCCTCGAGCTCGGTGGGAATCTGTGAGAAGAACTGACGCAGCAGGAACACGCTGAAGGCGCTGGCAAAGAACGCGGGCGCCCACAGCGGATAGAGCGTGTCGATCCAGCCGAGGGAGCGGAACAGAAGGAACTGCGGCATCAGCGTGACCGCTCCAGGCAGCATCATCGTGGCCAGCAGCACCTTGAATAGCGGTTCCCGGCCGGGAAAGCGGAGCCGAGAGAACCCATACGCGACAAGCGAAGAGCTGAGCAGGGTCCCGATCACGCTCAGTACAACGATGATCAGCGTGTTCTTGAGGTACACGAGCCCGCGTTGGGTTTCCGGGGGCATGGCCTCCAGCGCCTCGCTGTAGTTCTTCACGCGAAGGCCCACCTTGCGCACCGGCTCGAGCTCCGACGGAAGGTACGTCTGCTGCCCACCCTTGCGGTTTGAAGGCGCCAGGAATCGAACCACGCGTCGGCCGTCGTCGAGCTCCCGAATCACGAAACCGGTGAATCCCGGCCCCGAAACGACGGGCGCCTCCTTCGGTACGACCTTGAGCGAACGCCGAGACGCCGTGAACGAAATGCCCTTGAGACTTGTGGGCCGCTGGATCTCCACGATGTGCGAGCCGTCCGAGGTCAACCCGACCTGCGCGGCCTGGACCCACTGGCCCTCGTACCGTCCTTCGAAGACAGGATCGTCGGGATCGTAGAAGGGAACCGTTTGCTGGACCTTCGGGACCCAAACCAGCCCGTTCGTGCTGACCATGTCCCGTTCCTCTTTGAAGCTCGTGATGAGCAGCCACGCGAAGGGCACCCCGAAAACCACGCATCCGGCGAGAAGGGCGGCATGCGTTGCGGCGACCTTTCCCTTCTTGCCCATCGTCGTCATCAGCGCGAAAGCCGCGATAAGAAGCGCCCCAAGGCCGAGGGCGCCCACAGGGCTCAAATCGACCTTCCCGCGGATGACCTCGATGTGGTTGTCCGGGTCGGCACGAAGCAGCACGTAGAACACGATGCCGACCGCCACCCATACTGCGGCGGCGCCTGCCCGCTTGCGCGAACCCTCGATTGCTGCCAGAACTCCACGTTGGATGCTCGCGCCGAGGCACGTCGCCGCACCCCAACCCGCGAACGGCATGATCACCCACACGAGTGGAACCGCCAACCCGCCCTGGTAGGCAGGGGTTGCGGCGGCGGCGACCAGCAGCGCGCCACCGGCAATCCCCCAAGCCGCGCGCGAGGCCTTGCGGAGCACGGCGCCCAGAAGCAGCGCCGTTCCCAGCCAGGCGGCGAGCGTGCCGATCACGTACAGGAGGTTCGCGGTCACGGACCCACCTCGTCGTGGACCCAGAGACCCGCCAGCCGGTACTGGACGAGCGTGACGATCAAGATCACCGCGAAAATGGCCCAGGCGAGGGCGCTCGCGTACCCCATCTTGAAGTAGCCGAAGGCGTTCGTGAACAGGTACTTGGCCGGCACCAGCAGCGAATCGCTCGGTCCATTGCCGTTCTCGCCGCCCATGATGTACACCCTGTCGAACTCCTGGATCGCGCCGATGAGGCCCATCACGATGTTGAAGAACAGGATCGGACTGAGCATGGGCACGGTGACGCTGCGGAAGGACTGAGCCGAGCTGGCCCCATCGAGTTCCGCTGCTTCGTACAGGCTCGTCGGCACGCCCTTCAGGCCCGCGAGCCACAGGATCATGCCGCTACCGGCACCCCAAACGCCCATGACGATGAGCGCGGGTTTGGCCCACGCTTCGGCGGTGAGCCAGCCGGGAGGAGGCAGGTCCATCCAGCTGCCGATGGTGGCCTGCCACGCCCCGTTGATCAGGCCGCGGTTGGGATCTGCGGACAGCAGCCAGATCCACAAGACCGCGCTGGCCGCGGTCGGCACGATGGCCGGCAGGTAGAACACGGTGCGATACACGCGCATCCCGCGAACCCCGGTGTTCAGCAGCAGTGCCACTGCCAGGCTGGAGAGAATGCCGAGTGGCACGCCGATCCCGGCGAGATACGCGGCATTGCCGAAGGCCTTGTACACATTGACCTGGTCCGCCCCACCCAGATCGGCGAAGTTGCGAAGTCCCACCCAGCGCGGCGGCGACAGCACGTC
>CAYJMZ010000084.1:0-10250 GCA_964370995.1 uncultured Fimbriimonadaceae bacterium
ATCGCGGACTCCGGGGGAAGGGTTCCCATAGAGCCCCAATCGACGCCTATTTTGACGCCTATGCCCCCTCTCCCCCGGAGGTGCGAGGGGGTTCAGACCTTTCGGCCGTTCTCCGGGGAGCCCAGAGATTTACGACTCGGAAGACTAGCAGAGCGCCGACGAGGATCCCAGCGGGCCGATGAATCGACCAGAGAACCGTCGAAGCCGTGGTTTGCCAAGGCGGAGGAGCTGTTGGGCCCAACGCTGGCCGGCGACCCGCTTCAGGAGGTCCGTCTCGATCGGCTGCGAGAACTTGGATGCCCCTGAAACCAGCAATTGTGCGAGTCGCTTTGTAGCTTGTTCTTGCGAAAACTGCGCTAAAATATTGGGGTTGCCGCCCTTCCTTGAATGCGGCTTAGAAAGTTGAGGAGTGATGTTGATGCGTTACGTGTTTGTGTCTCGAAACTGGATGGCTGGCGGTGCCACGGTTGCTGCCCTGGTGCTTTCGACCGGGGCCTTTGCCCAGACGATTGATGCCTTTTACTCGGGCAACTATTCGTACACGTCCATCGGGTCTGCGCCCGGCATTCCCGCGAACTACGGCGGGCTCACGCTCAAGGCAGGCACGACAGATCGGCTCCTGATCGGCGGCGCGGCCAATGGCGCGAACGGCGAGCTGTTCGAGATTGGCGTGACCCGCGATGCTGGAGGGCACATCAACGGGTTCAGCGGCACCGCCACGGTGTTCGCGAGCGCGCCTTACAATGACGGGGGCGTGACGTATGGGCCCGGAGGGGTGCTGTTCGCCTCCCGATGGCCGGTGAACGAACTCGGCCAGTACCTCCCCGGGAGTACGGCACCCGACAAAGTGATCGACCTTGGAGCCTTGGGTGTGGCAGGATCGAACTCGGCGATCAACTTCGTCAGCGCGGGGCACCCGGGCGCTGGCCGCGTCAAACTCGTGTCCTACAGCGGAGGAGAGTTCTACGACGGGACGGTGGCGCCCGATGGCTTCGGGACCTTCGACCTCGTGGGCCTGACCCAGGTGGCCACCTTGGTGGGGGCGCCCGAAGGGTTTGCCTATGTGCCGATTGGATCGACGCTCTTTGCCAATCCCAGCATGATTCTCTCCGAATTCGGCGCGGGGCAGATCGCCACGTACGAACTGGACGCGGCGGGCAACCCGATCGTCGCCACCCGGCGGGACTTCATGACGGGCCTGAGCGGGGCCGAGGGAGCGTTCATCGATCCGGTGACCGGGGACTTCTTGTTCTCGACTTTCGGGGGAGGCAACCAAGTGGTGGTCGTCCAAGGGTTTGCCGTTCCAGAACCCGCGTCCATGGCGATCTTGGCGGCTGGCGTGGCGCTTCTCGCCCGTCGGCGTCGCCGCAACTAACGGTTGGTCGCAACCTCGCGCCCGCGGTGCGCTGGGTATTGTAGTAGCGTGCATCCGCTTGATGGAGCGTGATGGTCTCCCCGCGTGCTCGTGCGCTCGGGGGGATGGAGATCGAATGAACACGCACCGCAGCATGGTAGAGGCCGTGAAGAAGGGTGATCCCAAGGCGGTCGCTGCCTGTGCCGCCGAGGACCCTACCAGCGTCAACGCCGTCAACGAGCAGACATTGCCCGTGATCCTGCTCGCCGCGTACTACGGAAAGCACGAGATTGTCGCGCAGCTGCGGTCCCTGGGCGCCACGGTCGATTTTTGGATTGCGTGCGCGATTGGGGACGATGCCGTTGTTCGGGCTGGATGTGCCAAACACGTGGCGGAGATGTCCCCAGATGGTTTCACCCCACTGTGCCTCGCTGCGGCATTCGGGCACGCAAACCTCGTTCGGATGCTGCTCGCGGCAGGTGCGGATCCCAACCGCCGCTCCGACAGCCTGGGCCGTGTGGCACCCATCCACTCGGCGGTCTTCGGGCGATCCATCGAAGCGGTTCGAGCCCTGTTGGAGGCGGGGGCCGACGCCCGGGTGGCGCAAGAGGGCGGGTACACCGCGCTGCACGCCGCGGCACAGCATGGCGACGAGCCCTGCGTGGGGCTGCTCCTCGAATTCGGCGCCAGAAAGGACGTCCACGATGTGCGAGGCAAGACCCCCTGCGACCATGCCGAAGACGCGGGGTACTCCGAGCTGGCGCGGTCCCTCAAAGGGTAGGGCCGTCCCAGCAGGATTGTAGGATTTCTCATGCCTCGGCAGGTTCAGCTGTCGAGGCCAGGAGACGCGCCTCTGAATTCAAAGCCTCGACAGCTGAACCTGCCGAGGCATGAGGGGTGGTCCGATGCCCGTGACCGGATCCCATGCATTTTCCGAAATGCCGGCGGCGGGCTACGGCACCGGCTTCAGTCCCCGCTTGAACTGGAGCGTGGCCTTGCCGAGGGGGCTGGCCATGCCCGTCTGCAGGCGCTGTTGCGACCGAAGCACCTTGAACTCGATGTCGCCAAGGAGACCCTTCCCTGGGCCATCCTTGGGGGTGAGGAACACGGTGTCGCTCTCCAGCTTCCAGGTTCCCTCCAGCGAGCGCCACAACTTCACATCGAATGTGCCGTCGCGGTTGAGTCGAAGCGTGTACTCATTTCTGGCCCCTTCAGCCATTCCAGCCAGGGCGGGCGGCATGGCGGGAAGGGTCGAGTGCTCAAGGTCCACCACCCATGTGCCGATCACCGCGTCGGCGGGATCGGCCGCGCAGCCCACGACCGTAAGCAGAAGGGCAGCCAAGGCGAGGGAACGCACGAGAACATCGCGGGCGGGGGGCATATCAAACTCAACCCCATTGTCCCTGGCCCAGGTTCCCGGCCACGAACCACAAACCACAAACTACCTACCGCACCGGATGTTGCCGACGTTGATGTGCCCCCAACCGCCGGTCTCGCCGTCGACGTCATCGACTGCAGCGCCGGGTTATACCGCACGTCTACCGCGGTATGACGCCCCCCGAGTGCCGCACCTCGACCGTTCGCGCGGGTAACGGCTGTTCAAGGTCGCTCAGCAATCGACGCACGAACCGGTCGCCCACGGGAACCACCCCGTCGATGCCCACAGACCATCCGTGCGCATCGTCCACATAGGCCTGCCCGTAGCGGTGGATCAGCCACGCCATCGACGTGAGCCCGGAGCCCTCGCCCCAATCGAATCCGGAGCGGCCGTTTTGCTGATCGGTACCGCCGTGGCCGCAGTTCTCAGGCTGCAGGCCGGGGGGGTAGTTCGGATTTGGATAGATTCCGTGCTGCGCGTGGAGGGGATGGTTGATGAGCGCCATCGATGCGCGCACGGCCGCGACGCCGCGTTGAAACAGGTCTTGGCGCCCCAGGCGAGCGCCGAAGTCGCACAGCGTGCCCCCGAACTGCGCCTGGCGGGCGTCGAGGTACTCGCCGTCGGAGTTCTGCACGCCGAACCCTCCGTACGTGTACGCGATGGTGCGGTAGGGGAGCGACCACACGTTCTGATACGTGGCCATCGTGTCGAGCGCCAGCATCGAAGCCTCGCGGAACTTGGCGGCGTCCTTCGGGCTGAGCCGCGCCGCCACCTCCAGCGCTTCCGCGGCCCACTGCATGCTGAGGGTGTTCTGGGGAGGTTGCAGGGTGTGCGGGTCGCGCATCGTCTCGTGGTCGGTCGTGCCGGCCTGCAGGCACTTCTTGGGCGAGCACGAGAAGAACGTCTCGAAGTCGTAGTAGTAGAAGCCCGGCACGACCTTGTCCGCCACGAACCTCGCGGCCTTCAACGCGGGTTCGCGGTAACGGTCGCCGTCCGGGCGCTGTGCCAACTCTGCGAGCATCCAACCCGGCAGGGCGGTTTGCGCGCTGTGGTCGAGGATCGGCACGACCTTGAGCTCCTTGTCCAACCACGAGGGGATCGAGCCATCGGCGTTCTGGTTGCGCACCATGCAGTCGGCCATCTCCTGCACCTGGCGCAGCACCTCTTCCCGACGCGGGCAATCCTCGAACTCCAGCCATCGAAGCAGCCAAATACCCTTCCACGCCATGTTGGTGAGGTCGTAGTAGCACCCCGGTGAAGGGGCGATGAGCGTGCCCTTCCACTGCTTCTCGCGGCTGAGGTACGTCGTGGGCACGGCGCCGTGGTCCATGGGCGCCGCGAGCGCGAGGTTGAGCATTTTGTCGGCCTTTTGGACCCAGTCGGCCTCGCCGAGCCGCCCGCCCCACAAGCGGATGCCCCACGCCGAGCGCAGGTTGTTGAACCAGCACTGCCAACTGACCCACCCGTTCGTGTACCCCCAGCCCGAGGGGATTCCGCCGCACGCGAAGCCGTCGATCTCCTGCTCGAACCAACCGATCTGGGTGTTGCCGCTCTTCTCCGCGAACACCGCGGGGTAGCACACGCGCGCGTACTCCTCGAATGGCATCGCCTGGGGCAGCACCTTGTCGAGGGCCTTCGCCCCGTACCGCGTCCACAGGTGGCGGTTGACGGCCTCCAGGGCTCGGCCGGTGGTCGCATTGCCGTCGAGCAGCACGTCCATGGCCCACTCGACGCGGGCCGGTGCGGGCCGGGCCATGCCGGAGTCGTGGTGGAAGTACACGTGGCCGCTCACGCGATGATCGGCGAATCCGAACGCCAGGAGGGGCGCGTCTACGACCCCGTTGGAGGCGTCCAAATCCACGATCGCGGGCATCGGGCGGTGCTCGGCGAACACGTCGAGGTCGGGGGCGAGGGTGGCCGAGAGCGAGCCCTTCCGCGTCATGACAAACGGGGCGCGGAAGAAGTGGTCGCCGATGACCTGGTCGTCGCCAGGCCGGATCGCGGGTGCATGCGTGGAGTCGGGGCGGCCCCCGGTGCGCATCGGTTTTCCGTCCGGGGCGAACGCGTAGGTGTCGAGAAGGTGCACCACCGACTCGCCGCCGTCGAACTCGGCGCGCATCCGCACATGGAGCACAAAACCCGAATCTGGAACCCGGATGCGCTTCTCGAGCCGGTAACCGTCCCCCTTTCGCGAGAGCACGATCTCGGCCCCCTGCCGCACCGCTCGGTCGAAGCCCCACGACGGCGCGGCGGTGTACAGCCCCTTGGACAGCCGCTTGAGCGCGCCGGGGTCTTGGGCGACCGACTTGACGGCCACACGGGGGTCCGTCGCGGTGACCAGCACCTCCCGCCACGCGCCGGAGGAGTCGCGCACCCGCAGGGATTCCCGCCACTCCCCGCCTGAAAACGCCACCCGCGCCCCCACGCTTTGCCCCAGGATCTCGATCGGAGGGGGGTTCTGAGAGATCATCAGGTTCAAAAGGCCGAGCATGGCACGAACTTCGACGCCTCGAGCCGCATTCCTTGCATTCCATCCGAATTCCCACGCAGGGATCGCGAGGGCCGATGTCGAACGTATTGGGCATCGGAGGAGATATGAAACGGTTTTCCACAACGCTGCTCATGGCGGCGGCGGGGGTTCTTGCGTTCGGGCAAGCCGACCCAGCCACTGTCGCCAAGATCGTCAACGAGGGCAAGAACAACAATCAGGTGATGACCCACCTGAAGTTCCTCACGGGCCAGATCGGGCCTCGGCTGACAGGTTCGCCCAATCTTCAACGCGCGTGCGAGTGGACCATGGCCCGCTTCCGCTCGTTCGGCTGCACCAACGTACACCTCGAGAAGTGGGGGGAGTGGGAGGTCGGCTTCCAGCGTGGAAAGCGTCAGGTGGCGCGCATGACATCGCCCGTTCGCCGCGATTTCGAGTTCACCAGCGCGTCTTGGACCCCAGGAACCAAGGGGCTCGTCAAGGGCAAGGCCGTTGTGGCGCCCACCACGATGGAGGAGTATGCCAAGGTCAAGGGCACGCTCAAGGGCGCGTGGCTTGTGAGCCGAACCTCGCCTCCGCGCGGCGCGGCGGTGACCGACGAGCAGAAGGCGCTGCAGGACATGATCACCGCCGAGGGCCCCGCGGGGTTCGTCAGCGGTTCGCGGAACGAGCTGGTGTTGACCGGCGGTCGCCAGAGCATCAAGTGGGACGCCTTGCCCACCGGGGTGAGGTCGACGATCCGCAAGAGCGATATGGACGCGGTGTTCGAACAGCTCGAGGCAGGCAAGCCCGTGACCCTTGAGTTCGACATGCAGCAGACCTTCGTCAAGGGGCCCCGCCCGGTTTACAACGTGGTCGCCGAGATTCGCGGCACGGAGAAGCCGGACGAGGTCGTGATCGTGAGCGGCCACCTCGACAGTTGGGACGGCCCCGGCTCGCAGGGTGCGCTCGACAACGGCACGGGCACGATGGTCGCGCTCGAAGCCGCGCGCATCCTCGGCGTGGCCGGTGCCAGGCCCAAGCGCACGATTCGGTTCGTCATGTGGACGGGCGAGGAGCAGGGCTTGTTTGGCTCGCGCGCGTACGTCGAGGCGCACAAGGCCGAAATGGACAAGATCTCCTGCGTGTTCGTCGACGATGGCGGCACGAACTACCAGGGTGGTGTGAGCTGTACCGCGGACATGGAGCCGATGCTGCGCGAGGCGTTCAGGCCCGCGATGGACGCATTCCCGAGCCTTCCGATGGAGATCAAGATCGTGGAGCGCATCCCGCGCGGCGGCGGCAGCGATCACGCACCGTTCAATGCCGTCGGCGTGCCCGGGTTCTTCTGGTTCGAAACCGGAACCTCGGACTACAACTTCATCCACCACACGCAGAACGACCGCTACGAGAGGGCCATTCCGCCGTACCTCGTGCAGTCCTCTACGAACAGTGCGGCCGCGGCGTACATCGTCGCGTGCGCACCGACGCTGCTGCCGAGGGAGAAGCCGCCGACGAAGTAGCCTTTTAGAGTGCGCTAACGTAGTTCGCGCTTTCCCAACCCGCGGAGCGGCTCCGCCTTGCCGGAAAGCGCGAACTTCGTTAGCGCACTCTAAGACCGGACCCGATTCCCGATCCCTACCCATACAGCGGCCCGTACGTTTGGCACGCGCGGTAGTCGGCGCCGTAGGCGTCCATTCCGGAGCCGAAGCGGTGCCAGGCGGTGGGGCGGAACACGTCGGATTCCGGCACGTTGTGCATTTCCACGGGGATGCGCAGCATGGATGCGAGGGTGATCAGGTCGGCGCCGATGTGCCCGGCGGAGATCGCGCCGTGGTTCGCGCCCCAGTGCGCCATCACGGTGTACGCGTCTCGGAACGCGCCGTGACCGGTGACGCGGGGCACGAACCAGGTGCTGGGCCACGTGGGGTTCGTGCGCTCGTCTAGGGCTTGGTGGATCTCGTCGGGCAGCGAGATGGTGGTGCCCTCGGCGATCTGGAGCACCGGGCCAAGACCCTTCGTCAGGTTCACCCGAAACATGGTGACGGGCATGCCGCCGCGTGTGGTGAAGTCGGTGGACCATCCGCCGCCCGGGAAGTACTCGAGCATCGAGGGGCACCAGAGAGTGGCGTCGAGGCAAGCCTTGGCATCCTTGGGCGTGACGTCCCACCAGGGCTTCACGGTCGGGTTGCCGCTCGCGAGCTGTTCGCCGGTGAAGTCAAGGGGCGATGGCCCGGAGTTGATCAGATGCAGGAATCCGTCCTCCCCCAGGCCCGTGAGGTCGCGCCCGATCACGCGGCGCACGGCGTCCGGGGACCAGTAGGTGCGCACGTCGGAAAACATCTGCGCGGTGCCGGTAAGCAGGTGCCCCAGCAGCATTGACGCCCCGTTTAGAGCATCGTTTTCAGTGGCGACCATGAATGGCTGGCGGATCCCGTTCCAATCGAACGACGAGCAGAGGATCGCCTCCATGAAGTCGCCGTTGGGGAAGTGGTCGGTCCACTGCCGCTGGCCCTGGAACCCGCCGGCCAGTGCGTTGTGTCCCTGCGCCTGCTCGCGGAAGCCCATTTCGGCGAGACGCGGGTTGCCGACCATCAGATCGCGCGCGATGAGCGCCATCTTGACGCTCGTCTCCCAATCCGCATTCTTCTCCGAACGCGAGCGGGGGTTTGCGTTCCAATCCTTGCCCTCGTGGCAGTTGGCCTTCACCCACGCGAGGGCCGTTGCGTACTCATCGGCATCGAACACGCCTTTGTTCAGTCTCCCAACGAACTCCGACATGTCGATGGCTTCGGTGCGCATGCCCAGCCACGCCTGGAAGAAGTCGGGGTCCACCATCGAGCCGGCGATGCCCATGCTGGTGCCCCCCATGGACAGGTATGCCGCGCCGCGCAGGGTGGCCACGGCGATGCCCGCTCGCACGAAGCGCAACAGCTTGCCGCGCACGTCGGCGGGAATCGTGGCGTCGCCCAGATCCTGCACGTCGCGCCCGTAGATGCCGAACGCGGGCAGCCCCTTCTGGTTGTGCCCGGCCAAGGTGGCGGCAAGATACACCGCGCCGGGGCGATCGGTGCCGTTGAAGCCCCAGATTGCGGTGGGTCGGAGGGGGGTGGTCTCCATGGTCTCGCCGCCGTAACACCAGCAGGGGGTGACTGTGAGGGACACCCCGACGCCTTCGCGGTCGAACTTGGCCGCGCACTCGGCGGCTTCGGCCACGCCGCCGATGCACGTGTCGGCGATCACGACCTCGATGGGTAGGCCGCACGCGTGCCGGAGTTCGCGCTGCACGAGGTCGGCCACGGAGCGCGCCATGCCCATCGTCACGTCCTCGAGCGACTCCCGAACTCCGCCGTAGCGGCCGTCGATGGTGGGTCGGATGCCGAGTTTTGGAAGCGGTCCGCGCATGCGGTTCGCAGGGGCGCACCGGGTGAGGGGTTGCATGGCTGATTATGGTTTGTGGTTTGTGGTTTGTGGGGGGGCCGGGTCCGGGCCACCAAACCACAAACCACAAAACACAAAACAAAATAAGCCAAGGGGCGCATCATCGTGGGGGCCGCGGAGGCCCTGCTGGATCGGGAGATTAAGGTTCTTGACAAGGGGTTCGTGCGGCTTGTGGACTACATGGGTGGCGACGCCCGCATCGTGCAAAGTGCGCGCGTGTCGTATGGAGAGGGCACGAAGACCGTTCGCCAGGACCGCGGCCTGATCCACTACCTGCTGAGGCACGCGCACACCTCGCCGTTCGAGCAGGTGCAGCTCACGTTCCACGCCAAGATGCCGATCTTCGTGGCGCGCCAGTGGGTGCGGCACCGCACCGCGCGGCTGAACGAGATTTCAGGCCGCTATTCGGTGATGCGCGACGAGTTCTACGTGCCCGCGCCCGAGAACGTATGCGCGCAGAGCGATTCGAACAAGCAGGGGCGCGCCGAGGCCCTTCCTTTGGAGGAGGCGCTTGCGGTCATCGCGGGCCTGGAGCGGGAGCAGCGCGAGACGTATGCGAACTACGAGAAGTTGCTCGAGCGCGGTGTGGCGCGTGAGTTGGCGCGGGTGAACCTGCCGAACTCCCTGTACACCGAGTGGTACTGGCAAATCGACCTGCACAACCTGTTCCACTTTCTGCGCCTGCGGATGGACGCGCACGCGCAGTACGAGATCCGGGTGTACGCCGAGGCGATGGCCACGTGTGCGCGAGCGGTGGCGCCCCTAGCCTACGAGGCGTTCGAGGAGTACGTGCTGGGCGCAGTGTCGTTCTCGCGGGCCGAGTGCCAGGCGCTCGCGGCGATGCTCGGCGGAGGTGCCGTGTCCCTCGACGGCCGGGCGCTGGCCGAGTTCGAGGACAAGGTTGCTAAGATGCGGGCCGCCCACGCCGCGGAGATCGGGGATCGGGGATCGGGGATCAGGGATCGGGGGTCGGATTGATGATCGGGCATCATTGATCGGACTGGTGAGCCCTCCATCGGGTGGGGAACGTCTTAGGCCCGATCCCCGATCCCCGATCCCCGATCCCCGATCCCCGATGTCCCCCGATCTGCCCACCGCGGCCAGGGGTTGAAACAGGGTAAACAGGGTTCGGTGTTGCCGGGGTCGTCGGGTGGTGGTTCGGGGTTTCCCGGCTTGGTGGATTCCGTCCCCCGCGAACCCAAGAGAGAAAGGAACCTATGAGCGAGAACATGGACAAATTCAGGAGTCTGGACGGCAGCTCCGCGGCCATTGATCAGCCGTTTGTCAAGATCGTTTTCCAGCATGGCCATCCGAATGAGGTCGGCGTCAACGGGTGCCGAATCGACGATGTGCTCGACATCGTGGTGAACCGGTTGCTCGACTTTCAAGGCCGGGATTTGGCTTGTGAAGAAAACGACGAGGCATTGGAGCATCTCCACCTGGCGCGTGAAGCGTTGCTGAGGCGACGGCGAGCTCGCGAGGAGCAGGGTGTGCTCAACACCCAGAAGCCTCACCGAACTGCCGCCGCTGCGCGCCAGACGTAGGACTGGGATCGGGGATCAGGGATCAGGGATCAGGGATCAGGGATCAGGGATCAGGGATCAGGGATC
>CAYJMZ010000085.1:0-6388 GCA_964370995.1 uncultured Fimbriimonadaceae bacterium
GACAAGAGCAGCGCCGAGCACGTGCGCGAGGTTACGTTTAAGGTTGCAGAGACCCTAAAAGGGGAGTCTGTCGGTCATCTTACGATCAACGTTCACAACTCCGTGCAGGAACTCGAACTCTGGAAGGCGCGTTCGGCTCGCCTTCTCGTCTCGGCGCCTTCCCGGACAAACGCCCGGGCCGTGTCCATTATCGATCTAGGCGACGAGAAGCTGCTTGTCTCCAAGGAGGACTTCACGTTTCTGCGGAGTCCGCGCGATCTGCTCGAATACGTGCGGCAGTTGGTTCGCCAGAATCCCGGCGTCTATGAAATCCTCGTTTACGTTCTCCCGCCGCCGGATACCGGGGTCGGCGCGGCGTGGCAACGCGCGATGGGTGAGCGGCGAACCCCGGGTGAGCCTCCGTTTTGGGGCTTGCACGTGCCCGTTAACCAGCGGCTTGAGCGGACCGCCCGCAATCTGATTCGATCGAAGGAGCTGCTTCAGCGCCAGCAAGGCGTCATGGCCTTGCGGTTGTTCAAATCGGAGCAGAACACCGCCATCTTGGAGGCGCTTCTGAAGGACCCCGGCTTTGTGATTGAACGAACCGCAGAGACCAACAGGGGTCTGGAGCACCGGCGATATCCCATTCGAGAGGCGGCATTCCGCACCCTCGCGGGCTACTGGCGATTGCCCGTCGAGCAGCCGGTAATGGAAGAGTCCGTGTCGAGGATCGACCGCATCGAGTCGATGACCTGGGTAGAGAAGCTCGCCGATGCCGACCTGTGGAGACTTAGGCAGGCGAAGAGGCTGAGGTCCCTCGTTCTCTCAAACGTCCCCTTGGCTGCCGGCCAACTCGCGATGGTCTGCGACCTGACGGGACTGACGCATCTCCAACTGCCCCCGTTGAGCGTGGGCGATGCGAGCGTCAAGCAGCTTGGCGGGCTGAAACACCTCCGGTCGCTGACCCTTGACCAGAACCCGATTACCGACGAAGGGCTAAAGGAGCTTGCCGGATTCACGAGCCTGAAGGAAGTGAGTCTCAAAGAGACCGAAGTGACGGACGAGGGGCTTGCGTCGCTGCGTCGGTCCCGCCCCGACTTGAAGGTACTGCCGGCCAACGCGATATCGGCCATCAATCTGTACGTCCAGAACAACGACCTGGCGGGCGTCGCCAGGGTTCTTGATCGCACTCCGAAGGTCACCGAGGAAAAGTCGAGGGGCGTCACGCCGCTCCAAGTCGCTGCCTACGATTGCAAGTATGAAATGACCAAGCTGCTGCTCGATCGGGGAGCCGCCGTGGACGGATTGGATTCCGAAGGCAATTCACCGCTGACCCGCGCGGCGATCTACTACCGGCCGAACCTGGAAGTCATTGGTCTCCTGCTCGCGCGGGGCGCGGACGTCAATCGCGTGAACAAGTCGGGAACCAGTGCTTTGGACTTGGCCGTCGACAACCAGAACCCCGGACTGATTCGACTCTTGCTGGCCTGTGGAGCGGACCCGGAAGCGAAGAAGAAGCGAGACAACCCGATGGGTCTAAGGCGCGAAGTGAAGCCGCCGGAGTTCATGACTGCGTATGCTGCCCTGAGGAAGAAGCCGGTGCCCCTCATCGAGCAGAACCGCGCCGAGTGCGGCCGGACTGTGTACACCCTAGACAGAGAGAGTGAGCACTTGGAGAACTGGTCTTCCCAAACGGTTGGCCAGTTCACCGGGGCGCTGCAATGGAGCCGTTCGCCCTCGGGGCGGGATTTTCTCGGGCCGTTCGGCCAACAAGCGGTGACGCTCAACCTGACTGGGCTTCCCGAACATGGGAACGTTCACGTCGAGCTAGAACTCTTCATCATCGGCTCTTGGGACGGTACCGGCGGGCTGGGCGCCGGGCCCGACATCCTCGATGTTCATATTCCGGGCGTCGGCACGGCGCTCCACTCGACGTTCTTCAACAACACGGAGCTCGATGCCACCGATGTTCCGATGCAGTCCTTCCCCGACACCTACCCGTTCGGGTTCCACAAGGGCTATACGGGCGCCGCGTCGGTCCGCAGCCTCGGATTCACGGAATCTTGGGATGGTCGCCCGTACAAGCGGGACGCCGTGTACGACCTGCGGTACACGTTCGCCCACTCCGGGTCCGGTCTCCAAATCGTGATCACGGGACACACGGTGCCCGAGATCATCAGGGCCCTCGAGGACGACGAGCGCTGGGGTATCGGACGAATCGTTGTAAAGACCGACTGAGACCCCGCTGCAAGGTTCAGGGCTCTGATGCTACAGGGCTTCATGGTCTCTGTAGCCCTGGATCCTCGCGGCGGCTCTGGGGCTTGCAACTCAAGAAGAGGTGATGTAACCTGAACCGGGGTCGCCGATCAGGTCAACTTCCAACTCAGGAACGGGACAATGCCTTCTCAACGTACGATTGAGAGAGGTGACGTTGAGCAGAGAATTCTTTACTCAGGAGGAAACAAAATGAGGAAAACAAGCGCATTCACTCTCATCGAACTGCTGGTGGTTATCGCAATCATCGCCATTCTGGCCGCGATCCTGTTCCCTGTGTTTGCACAGGCAAAGGAATCGGCGAAGAAGACCGTCGGAGTGGCCCACGTGAAGCAGATGAACCTGGCGTGTGTCATGTACTCAGCAGACTACGACGATTACTTTCCGCTCGCCAACCGAGCGGTGGGCTCCAATAGCTGGGCAGCCATGTTGTGGATGCTCGACGTCTACCCGTACACCAAGAACTACGACATGTTCTTGAACCCGCAGGGACCTCCGAACCCGGTCGACAACGCGGATTGGAAGTACATCGGCGGCACCTACGGAACCGTCCCGAACCCGGCGATCAAGGCGATCCCCTATTACACGGTCGGCGACTGGCCCATCACGAGAGCCCTCGGAGTGGTCGGCGTTCGGCAGGGCGGGATTATGGGCTCCGGCAACATCGCACCGGGCGAGGCTGGCTACGGTCAGGGATGCTTCGGAAGATGTGAATGGCGCGGCCCGAGCAAGAGCCAAACGCAACTCAATGACATTGCGAATCAGGCACTCGTCTTCGACGCGGGCGAGCCGACGGCAGACTACACGACCTTCGGGGTGGGCGTCGAGCTCGGTGTTTGCGTCGCGGGCCGCGAGACCTACAACCCGGGTGGAACGACGCTCGCAGGAGCGACGCCTCGCTGGAACGGCGGCCCCAAGAGCTGTGCAGGCTGGCGTCCCCCCGGGGGTGGCAGCGCGGGGATCCCAGCGGCGACGGCGGAACTGATCAAGAAGGGTCTGGCGAACATCGGCTGGGCCGACGGCCACGTCAAGGCAATGGGCATGAGCCAACTCTATCGACACGAGATCTGCGCCAACGACCCGGGGGTCCGATGCATGGTCCACTTCGAGGTTCAATAGCTTGAAGATCGTTGCGGCTAGTCTCATCGTAGCCTTGTGTCTGTCGGGTTGTGCGGGCGACGCGGGCAAGGCCACCAAACAGGACCAGGCGAACCTGGATCGGCTGGTCAAAGAAGGGATCGGCCCTTCGAGCCCCCCGCCGGACGGAGGCGTTGCGCCCAAGAGCGAACTCAAAGACCCGTAGAACCAAGCTGGATTCCAGTCCGCGGTGCCGGGATGGAATCCAACTCCCTGTTTGGCAAGCCGTTCCAGCGGTGCGGACATGTAAGTGGGAATCGCCCAAACATCCTGCCTCGGGCCAAGTATCCGAACTGGTGAAATTGCTTGTTATACGCATTTTGATTCTGCGGCACCAGGTTCTCCCCGCATAATGGAAACAGACACGATTGTGTGTTGAGGGTGGCCATCACGATGCGGCGACTCTTGGGTAGGAGCCGGATCGGGCCACGAAGTCATGCGATGACGTCGAAGTGAGCCTTGGCGCGCACATTGGACGTCTGCAGGCCGAATGCGGCAGGAGAGTCTGATGATGAAAGGATCTATTTCAGGAGGGCTGGTGCTGGCACTTGCAGCGCTGAGCGGTGCCCAGACATTCAATTACAGTTTTGAAGGGCTGAGTCCGGGATCGATCGTAGGGCAAGACGGTTGGACCCTCTTGGCAGGCGACGGGACCGCCCGAATCGACAATGCGGTCTTTTCTCCGATGGGAGGAAGCACCCAATCGCTTCGCATGGAAGGTGGAACGGCCAGCACGGTGGTCAGGAGAGCCATGGGGATGACGTTCAACACGGGCGTCAAGAGCGTGGGCTACGACATGCGGCACAGCCCGCGTATGGACGCTGGCAACCTGGTGATGAGCACCGTCTACTACAACTCCTCCACCACGACCCAGATCTTTCAGCCGTACGCCCAAAACGGCGGCGGTCCCGGAGCGGCCCAGAACGCATTCACCGACCTCGATGGATTGGGTGGCGCCGGTTACGGTGGAACCGGCTGGATCGGGGCGACTCTCACTCCGGAAACGTGGTATCGACTCGAGTTCGACATGGACTTCGACGCGAAGAGGATCCGCAACGGCACGATCTACGACATCAGCAGCGGCACGCGTGTCTTCTATGCTTCGTCCGCGGCGGAGTTCTACTTCAACAACAACGGCACGAACTGGTTCGACCAGCTCGACATGTTCGGCGTTCGCCTCGCCGGCCAGACGCTGCCGGCACACGGTTGGAACATCGACAACTTCCAGGTCGTACCCGAGCCTGCAACGGTCGGCGCGCTGGCCCTTGGGTTTCTCGCCCTTGTGCGACGTCGGAAGAATCGGCAAAGCTAACTAACCAGATACAACTCTACAGCGTTTGTCCGCTTTGGATTGGAATGGGTGTCTGGATTGATCGGAATGCGCACTAAGAAACCGCCCGCGTCCGGTTTGAGAGTGCGCTGACGCAGTCCGCGCTTTCCCGCGCCGCGGAGCCGCTCCGCCGCCCTGCAAAGCGCGGACCGGGAGTCCGCGCACTCTAATAAACGGAAAGGATTGGCGGAGATTGGTGGACGCGTTTCGAACCCCCGTCGCGGAGGTGGCCCGCCGTGGCCGGAGCTATGGCTGGCAGCCCGCATGCGCCACAATGTCTCCATGCGATTTCAGGCTCCGCGCGGCACCGAGGACGTGCTTCCCGGCGACAGCTACCGACGCCGGCGACTCGAGGACACGTTCCTTGAGCTCGCGGGGCAGTTCGGCTATCGCGAGTTGCGCACACCCGTGTTCGAGGACACCGAGCTGTTCGTGCGCGGCGCTGGCGAGACGAGCGACATCGTCACCAAACAGATGTACACGTTCCTGGACAAGGGGGAGCGCAGCATCACCCTCAAGCCCGAGGAAACTCCGCCAGCGATGCGCGCGGTGATCCAGCACAACCTCTGTCCGACCGGCT
Source organism: uncultured Fimbriimonadaceae bacterium (assembly GCA_964370995.1). Classification (GTDB taxonomy): domain Bacteria; phylum Armatimonadota; class Fimbriimonadia; order Fimbriimonadales; family Fimbriimonadaceae; genus JAMLGR01. The sequence goes on from CAYJMZ010000085.1 coordinate 5,301, forward strand.
CCGTGGCGCGGTTGAGCTACATCACACCGATCTTCCGCTACGAGCGGCCGCAGAAAGGGCGCTTGCGCCAGGCTCACCAAATGGGCATCGAGTGTGTGGGTAGCGCCTCGCCGCGCGCGGACATCGAAGTGATCGAAATCACGGTGCGCTTTTACGAGTCGCTGGGGCTGCAGCCGGTAGTGCTTCTGAACTCGCTGGGCCGTGACGCGTGCCGAGATGCGTACCGTGCTGCGGTCCTCGCGCATCTGGCCGGTTACCTGGCGGGGCAGGATGAGGACGCGCGAGCGCGGGCTGAGGCCAACCCGCTGCGTCTCCTCGACAGCAAGGATCCCGAACTGCAGAACGCTCTCGAAGGGGTCCAGCCGATCGAGCGCTTCTGGGAGGAGGCTTCGTTGGAGCGGCATGAGGCGGTGTTGGCGGGGCTCGATCGCGCGGGCGTGGCCTACGAGGTTTCCCAGTCGCTCGTTCGCGGTCTCGACTACTACACCGAGACCGTGTTCGAGGTGCAGTCCGATGGTATCGGCGCCCAGAACGCCTTGTGCGGCGGTGGGCGCTACGACGACCTTGTGTCCCAAATGGGGGGTCCGTCAACCCCGGCGGTGGGTGTGGCGATGGGAATCGAGCGCGCCCTTCTGGCCATGGAGGCCGAAGGCATCGATTGGCCCGAGCCCAGCGCGGACGTGTTCGTGGTGTCCCTCCCGGGGTGCGAGATCCCGGCCGAGGAGCGCGCGCGCGCCCTCAGAGCCGACGGGTTGCGCGTGCTGATCGATGTGGACGGACGCAGCTTCCAGGCCCAGCTGCGGCAGGCGGGCAACAGCGGGGCCTGTTTCGCGGCCATCGTGGGCGAGGACGAGGTCGCGCAGGGGTGCGTGACGTTGCGGGACCTTGGGGCGGGCGAACAGCGGTCAATTCCCAACGCGGAGCTCGCAGCCGCCGTCCGGGAGGCCCAACGATGAGGGCATGGGCATGCCTGGCCGCAACGCTGGCTGGAGTGGGGGCGCGGGCGCAGGCTCCCGACGTCGTCGTTCACCTCGACCTGCTGCCCAGCTACCGGTCGAGTTTAGGGCACGGCAGTTCGTTTCGGTTCT
>CAYJMZ010000085.1:6398-10204 GCA_964370995.1 uncultured Fimbriimonadaceae bacterium
CGTGAGCACCGCGGGGCTTTCGATGATTCTGGAGCCCGGGTTCCGAGTGTTTGTCAACGAGCGTCTTCAGGTGATCGAAGGAGATGGGGACACCGAGCAGCTCGAGGAGTACTACGTCGAGGACGAGGGTCTTTGGCGTCTGGGAAAGCAGTATCTGCCTTTCGCACGGGGCGGACTCGTGCGCGAGAGCGTAACCGCCGCACGTGCGGACACGAACCTGGTGCTTGAGGGATTGCCGATCTCCGCGGCGGTTTGCGAAGGTGGAGACGGACGCCCCAGCGGGGTGATCGGCCGCATCGGCTCCCGGGTGGGGATCAGTATTGCCGTCGGGAAGAACTTTGGGATTTCCAGTCGCTCGTTTGCGGCGATTCGTAGGCCCGAGGACACTCCCGGCCAGGGCAACGGGTACGGGAAGATGTTGGCACTCGATGCCTCGCGGCGCGTCGGCTCCGTGGTGGTGGGCGCCGAATGGGTGGCGCTTCGCGACGGGCGCAGTACCCTGGCCCCCGATCGCGAAGTCGCGGATTTGACAGCGACCTATGCCCCCAACCGCGACCGGTCTTACGTGTTGGGATTGAGCCTTGATTCGAGGGGCTCAAACCCGTACCTCAGGGTTGAGGCCAAGATCCCCGTTGCCCGCGGCATGTGGGTGGAGCCGCTTATCAAGGCGTCGGGCACACGGGTGACCGACTTCGGTGTGTCGGTTCGACTCAGGTTTTGACATGGGAGATCTTCGCGTTCGATTGGCACTCCCCTTTCTCGCCGTTGCTGCGGTCGGGGCGGTGCTGTCCAACCTGCCGCTCGTTTTGGGAGGGTTCCTCGGGGGTGCGCTGGCTCTGCTTTGGGCCACGATTTGGGTGGTGCGCACGACTCGGGACGCCCTGGGTTTGGACGCGCTCTCACCCCAGGATCGCTCGTTCCTCGTGCCCATCCGGCGCCTCGTGGAGCAGATCGACGCGGTGGTCGACGCGAACAAGGCGTCCCCGGCGATCGCCGTCGTGGGGGCCGAGGCGCGGGAGGAGTCACGCCATCTCTTCGGGCAATGCGTCCGGCTCGTGGAGCTGCGCGGGCGGCTGCGCAAAGCGTTGAGGGACGATGGGGGAGTGGCGGACACGGAGGCGCTCGAGCGTCGGCGGGACGCTGCTGCCACCCCGTCGGAGAGGAGCGCGCTCGATGCGGCCCTCGACGCGCGGAGTCTCGAAGCGGGACACTATGCGAAGATGAGGGAGGCGATGGCGTCCGCCGAGGCCGGCATCGTGCAGGCGCAATCCGCGCTTTCGGAGATCAAGGCGCGTTTGGCGGTGTCGTCTGGCGAGGAAGCGCTCGGCAAAGCGGGAGGCGACGAGCTGCGGGAGTCGCTCGGCCGCATGCGGGCGTTGGGCAAGAGTTTTGAGGAGGCGGAGGCGTTTCTCCGGGATCAAGTGGAATGAGTACGGGAAGGCGGGCATACGATCTCCTGCGCGGCTACGTGCACGAGGAGTGGGAACGGATCAAGGGCGTCGAGCGCGGGGACGCCGAGAAGGAACTCGACGCGTCCTCTCGGAGCGACCGCGTGGGGCGACCCTCGGCGCCGGCCGAACCCAGGACCCCCGAAGGGCGTAAGCAGCGGGCGTGCAAGCTCCTTGGTGTGCCGCCGAACGCTCCGTTCGAGCAGGTGCAAAAACAGTACGAGCGCCTCAACACGCGAAGCGATCCCGCGAACTTCCCCGCGGGCTCCGCAGCCCGGGTCGAGGCCGCCGAGATCCAGAAGCGAGCCGCGTGGGCCTACCAGGTGCTCAGCGAGGACGTGGATTCGACCGAAAAGCGCTTCCGCACGCTGGAAATCGAGCCGTAGCCCTTGGGGGCGTTTGTCGTTTGTCGTTTGTCGTTTGTCGTTCAGACGGAATGATGCAGAAGCAGGGACGCTTGGACGGTCGCCCTCCGGATCCGAACGACAAACGACCAACCACAAACCACAAACTCAGCCCATCCCCAACACCCGGAGGGCCAGGCGCAGGATCTTGCGCTGGGGGGCGGGCATGGGCAGGTCTTCGAGTTCGTTGGGGGTTTTCCAGCACAGTTGCTCGGAGGCGGATGCACAACGCACGAGGGATGCGGACACCACGATTCGGTGGCGCGTCACCGTGTGCCGAACGTCTCCAAGCGATTCCAGCCAACCCTCGCCGACCAATCCGCGCAGCGAGGCTTCTGCGCCCGGCGGGTCCGAGGTGGCGTCTGCCCGTGGAAACTCCCACAGGCCCTCCCACCACTCCCCGGGGGCGATCTGCCTCACCCCGAACCTGCCGTCGATGAACGGAACCCACACGACGTTGGCGAGCGGCACGGCGGTCTGAGTCGTGCGCGGGGCCGGGAACGCCTCGACTCGCCACGACTGGCGCGCCGCACACCCTCGCTCCAACGGGCACAGGGGGCACTTGGGATGCTTCGGCACGCACACCGTGGCGCCCAACTCCATGAGGGCCTGGTTCCAATCGCCGGGCCGTGTACGATCGAGCGCGCGCGTTGCCCACTCCCACGCGAGTTTTCGGAGTGGCGTGTCGGATGCGCCGCACGCCGAGAATCGGGCAAACACGCGTTCGACGTTGCCGTCCACCACGGGCACCGACTCGTCGAAGGCGATCGATGCGATGGCGTTCGCGGTGTACTCGCCGATGCCCGGCAGGTTGCGCCACGCTTCGGAGGTTTTCGGGAGTCCCTTGGCTTGGATCTGGCGCGCGCCCTCCAGCAGGTAGCGGCACCGCCGGTAGTAGCCGAGGCCCTCCCAGATGGCCAGGGCGTGCTGCGCGTCGGCTTGGGCCAGCGCTTCGACCGTGGGGTACGCGGCCATCCACCGCTCGTAGCGCGGCAGCATCGACGCGACCTGCGTTTGGTGGAGCATCATCTCGCTGACCCACACCGCGTAGGGGTCGCGCGAGGTGCGCCAAGGGAGGTTCCGACCGTTCGCGTCGTACCAGGCGAGGACCCGCTTGCGCTCCGCTTCGCCGATCAAGCGGTGCTTTCGGCCTCGAGCAATCCCAACTCGGCCAGAGTGGCGGGCACGTCGGTGCTGTTCGTGAGCGCACGACCGATTACGAGGTAGTCCGATCCGTCGGCCAGTGCTTGCGTTGCCGTGCCGACCCGCATCTGATCGTGCGAACTGTAATTTGGGGGGCGGATGCCTGGCGTCACGATCATCCCCTTGTGGCCAAGTTCCATGCGCAGGGTGCGGACCTCGTGCGGCGAACACACCACGCCGTCCATGCCGCAGTCGATCGCCAACTTGCTGAGGTACGCCATGTGGTCTGTGAGGGACCGCTTAACGCCCAGATGATCGGTGAGCACGTGCTGGTCGAGCGACGTGAGCACGGACACCCCCACGAGCAGGGGAGCGGACTCTTGCGGGCAGTTGCGCGCCTCGACGACTGCGGCGGTCATCATCGCCGGACCTCCCACGGTGTGCAGGGTCATCATCCAAATGTCGTAACGTGCGGCTTGGCACACCGCCAGCGCCACTGAATTGGGGATGTCGTGGAATTTCAGGTCGAGGAACACGCGGTGCCCGCCCGCGTCTTGGATGCGCTTGACAACCTCCAAACCGTAGGGCAACGTCAACGCGTGGCCGATTTTGAACGCCCCCACGTGTGGCGACAGCCGCTTGGTGATGGCGATCGCTTCATCAGAATCCGCGGTGTCCAGCGCGCAGATCACCTTCCTAACCATCTTCGTTCGCTCCTGCGAGGGAGTTGCGTTACGCCCTCACGCATATTATATAGGGGATCGGGGATCGGGGATCGGGGATCGGGGATCGGGGATCGGGGATCGGGGAT
>CAYJMZ010000086.1:0-4427 GCA_964370995.1 uncultured Fimbriimonadaceae bacterium
CGACTGGATGGAGCGCATGGCCTCATCGAGGTCTGCAAGCATCTCCTTGGCGCCGGACGGGCGCATGGAGGCGCTCTTGTCGAGGGCGCGCTCGATGACCTGCCACAGCGCGTAGGGGGCCTGGGCGGGGGCTTCGGGGCTCTTGTTGGTGATCGCGTAGGTGATCGTGACCACGCTGTCGCCTTGAAACGGCTTTTGCCCGGCGATCATCTCGTACAGCACCACCCCGACGCTGAACAGGTCGCTGCGCGCGTCGATCTCGCGGCCGACAACCTGTTCGGGAGACATGTAGCTCGGGGTGCCGAACACCTGGCCGTCCATCGTGAGGTTGGGCTCGAAGGTGAGGCGCGCGATGCCGAAGTCGGTGAGTTTGACGCGCCCGTCGGAAAGCAGCTGGATGTTCTCGGGCTTGATATCGCGGTGGATGACCCCGCTCTGGTGCATGTACACGAGGCCCTCAAGCACGTCGTGGATGATGGAAACCGCCCGATCGACCGGCAGGAACCCGTGCGTGTCGAGTTCGTTGCGAAGGGTGTGGCCGTCGAGGTACTCCATCGCGATGAAGTAGCGGCCGCCGTCTTCGCCCACTTCGAACACCGTCATGATGTTCTGGTGTGTGAGCGAGCCCGCGGCGCGCGCCTCGCGCAGGAATCGCTTGATGCGTTCCTCCTTTTGCGGCACGGAGGCGCCCCCCAGCATCGCAAGCTCCTTGAGGGCAACGCGCCGGTTCATCAGCGGGTCGTACGCCTCGTAGACGATGTCGTTCGAGCGTGCGATCTCGCGGATGATCTGGTATTTGCCCAGGGTTTTGGACGGGGTGTCGCTCATCGGTCCAACGGTTCTCAGACGCGCGCACGTCCGCATGCGTCGCGCACATGTTGCATTTTCCCTATTGTCGGTCTGAGGGACCCGTGTCGTTCGACCCCGCCAGTTTCCACCAGGGCGCGGGGAAAAGTGGAAAACAACGCCCTTTACGGGGAAGTCCCGGTGTCGTAGAGTCTAATTCCACGCAGCGGCAACGGAGGGTTGTCGCACCGGAGGCCGGAAACGGGCGAAGGAAAGTTGGAGCTGTTACTCCTTCCAACGGTGTGGAAAAAACGTACGGCCACCGGGAACGTCGGTGGCGCCCGCAAGGGTTGAGGGGCCGGATCAAGATCGCCCTGACGTGCACTGACCTTTCGCCACCTGGCGGTGCATCTTGGAATCAAGTGCCGCCAGCGTAGCGCCGGAGCCCAAGTGCATCTCCGGTTGCATCGAGAGGACGGCTCTCTGCTCCCTTGGCAGCAACGTGACGACCTCGTTGCCAAGGCAGGGCTCGCGCGGTGTACATTGCGCGAGCCTCCCGGAGAGCCCAGTCGGGCCGCTTGGAGCGGTGGCGATTCCGAAAGGGATTGCCGCTACAAGAGGGGGTCTGGCGATCCTGAGGGACGCATCCGAAAGGGTGCGACCCAAGGGTTGGAGGCGTGCCGAGAGGCGGGGCTTGCCCCGGTTCCGGCGCGTTTTCATTTTGGGGACTGGGGATCGGGCGCTACTTGGGCCCGGCCAGCACTTGGCTGTAGACGCCCAGCAGGGCGTCGGCGTGCGCCGACAGATCGCGGGGCACGGACCAGAAGCTCTCGTAGGCCGCTTGGCCCAGGGAGTCCACCAGTGCATGGTCCTTCAGCCGCTCCAAGGCGTGTGCCAACGCGTCGACGTCGCCTGCGGGGTAGATCAAGCCCGTGGCTCCGTCTTCGAGAAGTTCGGCCGCCCCGCAGCGATCGGAAGCCACCACCGGGATTCCGTACGCCATGGCGTCGTACAGTCCGAGCGGACCGACCTCATACCAGATTGACGGGCACACAACCGCCCGCGCGGCAATCAACCGTTCCCGCACGGCGGCTGTCTCGAGCCAACCGGTGATCGTCGCCTCGGGCAGCGCCTCCAGCACGGTCGCGCGCTGGATCCCCTCGCCGACGAACACGGCTGAAGTGCCTGTGCGCCGCGCCGCACGGGCTAGGTGCTCGGGGGCCTTTTCGGGGGTGAGGCGGCCGATGTAGGTCGCCGAGGAGTTGTCCCGGCACCGCACCCGGGGCCCTTGGTGCACCTCCACAGGGTTCTGGAGCGCGAACACCGGCGTTGCCTCGGGCAGATAGGGGCGCAGCACGCTGTGGCTGAGTGCGGAGGGGGCGATGAACGCGCTGAGCCGCTCGCGGATTCTGGCCCTGCGCTGGAGGCTGGCCCTCAACACGAGGCCCGCCTTCACGATCGCGTTGTGCGCGGTGCACTGCGATGTGCAGCACGCGGCGCTCAGGGCGCGCCGCGTGCACACGTCGCCCCGCACGTTGTCGAAGAAGCTTTGCTGCGGGCATGCGATGCCGTATTCGTGTAGGGTGAGTACGGTTCGAAAGCCGCTCGAAAGGGCCACATCGAGCACGGCGGCCGACAGGAGTTTGAGATAGCTGTGGGCATGCACGACAGTCGTGCGCGGGTCGAGGCCCCCCAGAACCCGCGCCATTTCGGCCGCAGCCGCGACGTTCCACATCACCCGTTTCGCCGCCGCAAGCTTGTTCGCGCTCTTGAAGAACGGGCTTTGGCCCAGAACGTGGACCTGGATGTCGGGGTGCTCGGCAAGGGAAGCGTCTACAGGACCCGTTCCGGCGAGCACGGTCACGCAGACACCGCGGTCCGCAAGCGCGCGCGCGGAACTGAGTGCGACATATTCGGCACCGCCTGCAACGTTCGCGAAATCCGAGAGGATAACGATGGACTGTGGAAGTCGAGGCATGGGGCTTCCAACTCTACCTGGCACCCTTGAGTGGGACCCGTGGGGCTTTGGGCCGACCCTGCCATAATTGGCGGATGGTGCCAGTGGACCTCCAGGTCGTCGTGGTGAGCAACGAGGCTTGGATAAATGGCGGGGCAGCCTCCGTGGCGATTTCATCCGCAGTCGCGCTGGCCCGTGCCGGCGTCGGCGTAACGTTCTTTGCAGGAACTGGTCCAGTCGACCCGCTGCTGACGGCTCAAAAGCGACTCCGCGTAGTATGCGTAGACCGTCCCGAGTACATCAAGGTGGGTCTTCGAGGTCTGATCCGCGGCCTTTGGGATCCTTCGGCCGCGGCCAGGCTACGTGCCGTGTTGGCAGAAACTCACGACAAACCGACGGTCGTCCACTTCCACTCCTTTGTTGAGCGCCTCTCCGGGAGCGTAACGCGCGTTCCGCAAGAATGCGGCATTCCAGCCGTGTTCACTCTTCACGAGTATGGGTTGGCGTGCCCGTATGGAGGGTTCTATAACTTCCGAACAGGAGCGCCTTGCGGACGTCGAGGGCTTTCGTTCGGGTGCTGGGCGACAGCTTGCTCGACAGCGCCGTATCCGCGAAAGTTGTGGCGGGCGTCGCGACTGGCGCTGCAAAGGGCACGAGGAGGTGCACCCCGCGTTAACGCTGCGTATCTGTGCGTTTCCGAGTTTAGCCGCGATCTGATGCGGCCGTATCTCCCAAGTGGTGCTCGAATCGAGTACGTGCCCAACCCGATCGTGGTTGAAGACCGAGGGGCCGCCCGCGTCGCGGAGTCGGACGTGTTTCTGTACCTCGGTCGGCTCAGTCCTGAGAAGGGCGCGGAGGTCTTCGCTGCTGCGTCCGAACTTGCGGGAGTGCGGGCAGTGTTCGCGGGGGAGGGCGAGGAGCGTGCCCGCCTCGAGAATGCGTTTCCGAGGTGCAAGTTCGAGGGTTGGCTGCCCGCAAAGCGGGCTCAATCCGCGTTACGCGGTGCGCGTGCACTGGTGTTCCCGTCGCGCCTCTACGAGACGCTTGGGATGGCAGTGCTCGAGGCTTCCTCGATGGGGGTGCCGTCGATCGTCTCCGACGAGACGGCCGCCGCACGCTCAATCGAAGCGGGCGTGAACGGGCTTGTGTTTCGCTCAGGCTCGCCACAGTCGCTTGCGGAAGCGCTGTGCGCGATGACGCCCGACGCCGCCGCGAGAATGGGTAAAGAAGCCTACAGTCGATTCTGGAAGGACCCGCCGACGATCGAATGCCACACGGCGCGGCTCTTGGAAGTGTATCGGGAGGTCGTCGCCGCATGCCCTCGGGGGTAACCCGCGAGGGTGGCCATGGACCGGCGTCCGGTGGAGGAACGGTGGGCACCTCGGGCATCTTGGCCATTGACCAATATGCTGTCCTCGGCGGGGGCCAACGCCTTCTGCTCGACGTGATTCGGGACCAAGTCTCGACCGGTACTGCCGTGACTCTCGCCCTTCCCGATGAAGGCCCGGTGTCCGAGGCGGCTCGGGCAATGGGCGCGGAGACGGTGACCTACGACCTCTCGTCGCTTCCCGCAGGGTCCAAGCCTGCTGGATCGCTGTTTAGGTATCTCAGGGAATCCTGGCTGGCAGCAGGCCAACTCGCCTCCGTGGCGAAGGCCCGGTCGGTGGCCTTGCTGTATGTTAAT
>CAYJMZ010000086.1:4437-10113 GCA_964370995.1 uncultured Fimbriimonadaceae bacterium
ATGTTAATGGTCCCCGTTGTCTACTTCCAAGCGTGCTTGCTGCCCGCAGATGCGGCTTGCCGGTGGTCGCCGCCATCCACTTGATTCACGATCGGTGGCTAGAGAGGCGCTTGCTGACGACGTGTATGCAGTCCGAGACTGTGAAGGCGGTGACCTTCTGTTCCCAGTTCGCTCTGGAGCCGTTCAAGGCGAGCATTGGTTCGAAGGGTCGCGTACTCTGGAACTGGGTTAGCGACGATTTCCTGAGTCGTCCCTCAGGTCGAGCCGCATCTCGTGATCGGATGGGACTTAGTGACGAAGATGTTGTGGTAGGAGTGCTGGGTCGCCTTTCACGCAACAAGGGCCAGGCAGAGCTGGTTCTGGGCTTGCGCGGGGTGTTGAGGGCGAAGCCAAACGTTCATCTTGCCATTGCAGGGGGTACGGACTTCGAGAACCCGTGTTTCGAAGAGGAGTTGAAACGGCTGGTAAGGGACTCGAGCCTGGAGCGCCAGATCTTGTTCTTGGGGCCAGTGTCCGATTCGATCGGATTCCTGGATGCCCTGGATGTCCTGGTTGTTCCGTCGCAATGGGAAGAGCCCTTCGGACTCGTTGCAATCGAGGGGATGGCGCGGTCTCTCCCGGGGGTCGCCACGAAAAGCGGAGGACTGGTCGAGATCATCGACGACCGGGCCACCGGCCTGCTGGTCTCCAAGGATCCTGAGTCTCTGGGACTGGCCATATCTGCCCTGATTGAGGATCCTGCGAGCCGTGAGCGAATGGGTGCGAGCGGCAGGATGCGCGTTGAGCGGCTCTTCCAGTCCCGAGAGCGATTGGCCGAACTGCGTAAGGTGCTCTTGCAGGCGGGCCTTGCGGGGCCGGTCACAGAATGAGTCGGAGAGTCCTTGGCATTGTCGGGAAGTGAGTACGGTGCCAGCAGGGGATTCAAATGTAGCTTGAGTTCTGTGACTTGGCATATGGATTGCTGTGACGTCCGTCATTCGCGAGCGGAACGTTGCATGCCAGTGAATCGTTGTTGGATAGGGTAAGTATGATTGATACCGTGAGAAAGGACGGAGAGGGGGCATCTGTTAGCCCGCAGGGCACAGATAAGGGGGGATTCGACTTCCGGGCGATCGTTCGCTCGAGGGCGTTTATCCCGGGCGTGCTCGTGGCGATTGGCTTCGCCGTGGTGTTCATGTCCTTGTGGCCGCAGTTGTTGCCGCTGTGGCTGGGCGAGGACGGCTACTACTCGCACGGGTTCTTGATTCCGTTGATCTCCGGTTACGTCGTCTACCGCTGGTGGCCCCGGCTCAAGGAGATCCCCATTCGGCCGTTCTGGCCTGCCGTAGTGCCCCTCTTGGCCCTGCTGTGGCTTGCGCGAATCACCCACGTGGTGCAGATGTACTCCCTGATGTCGGTCACGTTCATGTTCACGCTGATCGTGGGCGCGTGGCTGTTGCTCGGTGGGCGATGGGCCCTGAATCTCGTTCTGCCCTCGCTCTATCTGGGGTTTGCGCTTCCGCTGTGGTCGACGTTCATCCAGACGTACACGAACCCGCTTCAGGTGGTGAGCACCAAGGCGTCGTTCAAGATGCTGCAGGTGTTTGGGCTCGACCCATACCTCGGCGACGCTACGACTGTGTACTTGCCGAATTTCACCTTGGATGTTGGTGTGCCGTGCAGCGGTCTCAAGCTGGTGTTGGCGCTCGCCGCATTCACGCTCTTCTTCATGATGATCGCCCGGCTGTCCACCTGGGGCAACATCGCCATGGTTGCGTTGCTGATCCCGCTGACGGTGTTCGTCAACGGGTTGCGGATCGCGCTGATCGGGGTGGTGGGCAACGCCCGCGGCCCCGCTGCCGGGCATCAGTTCCACGATTACAGCGGATACATCACGTTGCTGGTGTGTTTCTTTATACTATTCAAGTTCGCGAGGTTATTGGGATGGAAGGACTAACAAAGCGCTCGGTCGTGTTCGCGGTGGCGTTGATGGCCGCCGGTGCGGCGATCCAACTGACGCCGCGCATCTCGTTGGCGGCCGGCAAGACCGAGCCCCAGCTCGAGCAGATGGCGCCCACCCGGATCGGCGGCTACAAATTGGTGCATTCCTACAAGATGGATGCGAGGACGTACTCGGAGCTGAAGCCGTTTGGCATCGTGTCGCGCATCTTCCAGGAAGGGGAGCGCTCTTTCGACGTGGTGCTGATCGCGAGCAACCGTAAAGAGAGCTTTCACGATCCACGGTTGTGCTTCACGTCCCAAGGGTGGACGCTGCAGGACGAGAGCCAGGTGGTGCTGCAGACGGCGCGGGGGCCGATCCCGGTCACAATCGCCAAGATGAAGTCGATCGACGGCAGTCCGCAGATCACCGCGTTCTTTTACAGGGGGCCAGGGGGCTACTTTTCGACCTCGCAATCGTTCGCGTTCGACTCGCTGAAGCGTCAGTTAACCGGTTCGATCGATCTGGAGGGCGTGTTCTATCGGTTCATCCCGCTTTGGAGCGGCGCCACGGTCGAGGATCTCGAAGCGTTCATCGGGGCCTACCTCGACGAGGCGGCAAAGACCTCGGGAGGATATTTCTAGCTCGTTTGCCGGTCCCAAATGGGCAGGGCATCCTGCATAATGAAGGTTCAGGGCGTTTCCCGCAGGGGAGACGGTGGCGAGAGAGGCGTGCCGCGGTGGCGGCAAGATTGAGGAGTTACGCGTGATCAAGTCGTATTGGGTTCGCTTATTGATTTTCACCCTGGTGGGCGGGGCGTTGGCGCTCGGCGTGTCCCTGGTGGTGCCGAAGAAGTACGAGGGCATCGTTCAGATCCTCATCGACCAGAAGGCGGTAATGCCCAACATCCCGGGGACGGGGGCCGAGAAGAGCGTTTCGGACTTGATTGATTTCTCCCGCTCGCGTGGCATCACGACCCAGGTGCAGCAGCTCACGAGCTTTGCTGTTCTGCAGCAAGCCGCCCGCACCACGTCGGAAGAGATGGGCTTCTCGGGTCTACCGGCGGGCGAGTTCGACTACTTTGAGCTGATCCAGAACATCGCGATCGAAGCGGAGGTGGGTTCGGACCTTGTGACGTTGCGGGTGCGCATGAGCGATCCCCGCTTCGCGCAGGCGATGGCGCGAAACGTCTATGCGGCGTTCGACATATTCAACACCGAAACCACGCGCACGCTCGCGGGGCAGGCGACTGCGTCGCTCGAGTCGCAGATGAGGGGCGTCAAATTGCGGCTTGCGGACATCGACAACCGCACGCTCAAGTTGCGCACTGAGCTCAACACCCCGAGTCTGGACAACCAGATGACCGCCGACATTTCGAGCATTGCGCGGATCAAGGATCAGCGGGATCTCGCGGCGATCGACCTTGCATCGATGGAAGGGCGCCTCAAGGTCGTGCGCCAGAGTCTCGCCAAGCAGGACAAGACGATCACCGCGTCGAAGACTGAGGTCTACAACCAGAATCTCTATTCGTTTGACCAGACGCTGGCGCAACTGCGAGCTGACCTTGCCTCCCTTGAGGAGCGCTATCTTCCGGATCATGAGATGGTGATGGCCCAGAAGGAGAAGATCCGCCGCATGGAGGACGAGCGTGCCAAGCAACTCGCCCGTATCCTCGCCGCTTCCATTACCACCCCGAACCCTCTGCACCAAAACCTCGAGGGTCAATTGGCCGACTCCGTTGCGGGGGTCAATGCCCTTCGCGAGCGACTGCGCCGTGCGGAGACTGCTGTGTCGGCCGCCGAGCGGACCCTGCTGTCCTACCCCGATGCGCAGAAGCGGCTGATCGAATTGATGCGCGAACAGGCGAGCCTTGAGCGCACCTACGCGGCCTATGCCGACCAGCTGCAGAGTCTTGAACTTGCCGGACGGGGCCGCTCGGCTCCCACGCGCATGGCTGGCGCGGGAGGTGACCCCGACCCCGTGAGCCCGAAGCCCATCATCAACATGCTGGTCGGCCTCGTGCTTGGCCTCGTACTGGGTGTGATGTCGATGCTACGCACCGAGTCGTCCCGACAGCCCGTGCGCTCGATCATGCAGCTCAACCTGCTGTCCAGCGAAGCGGTGTTCAAGGTGCTCCCCGAGATGCGCGCGCCCTTCCGGGGCTTGGACCGTACGCCGCCCGAGGCGTTCGAGGGGCTGGTCGCCAATGCCCTGCGCGCTGAAAAGTCTCCTTACCGCGTGGGGTTTGTGGGTGTGGTGCGAGATTCCGGCGCGTCCACGGCTGCGCTGAACTACGCGCTCTCGGCGTCGCGGCGCGGGCTGGACGCGCTCCTGGTGTCTCTTGATCCGCGCTCACCGAACGCCAAGCGACTTGGTGCCAAGGACGCGCCTGGTGCGCAACGCGTGAACGACAGCCTTAGCTTCTTGGCCATGTCTGGCGGCTCGGTGATGACCGGCGCGCACGGAAAGTCCGTGTTGGGCGAGGCCGTGACGTCTCAAGAGCGCGACGTGACCGTGTTCGACTTCGAAGCGACCACCGAGGCTGCGGACTACGCGTTCACCGCGTCGCAGCTTGACGAGGTGGTGGTTCTCGTGCGCGCGAACCGTGTGAACAGTGTGGACTTCCTCGCCGTGCATCAGGCGCTGAAGGACTCTGGCTGCCCGACAATCACCATCGTGTTGGCACGTGGCTCCGCGATGGATGCGATCGCCGATGCTCCGGATCCCGATGATCTGCGGGCACTGCCGTCGTGAGCGCTCCGACCGTAATGCGGTCGCCGGGTTTTGAGGCGCTTGCGCGCCGGACGGTTTACGGCAGCAAGGGCGCTCTCTTGGCGCACCTGATCGGATTCAGCGTGCTGTGGCAGGTGTTCATCGAGCTCGCGCTCACGATGGAGCTGCCCTTGACGCGGATCACCGAGGTCCCGATCCGGATCGTGGCCGTGTGGCTGCTCCTGGATCGTTTCGGGCGAGCCGGACGCTACCGTCTCACATGGTGGGACAGCCTTTACGCGTTCCTGGTGGTCGCGCACGGCATCGGGTTCATCTATTCGGACCTCGCCTTGATCCGCTTTTCCGGCGGTGGCGTGTTCGTGGATTGGATGCTGGTGCTGCTCAACCCGTTGCTGTACTTCGTGGTCGTACGCGAGGCGTCCCTCAGACGCTCCTATCGGCCGGACATCCTCCTCTACTGGCTCGTAGGCGTGATGGTTGCATGTGCCTTACTTGGCCTCGCTCAAGCGCTGAATATTGCAGGCCTGCGCGAATTGTCGGCGACCGTGTTCGGCTGGAACAACGTTGACCGCCAACTGCAGGGCCCGTCTGCGGCTTACCAGGCTCGGGGCCCGTTTGCCCACGCGAATGTCCTTGCGGTGATGATGGTGTTCAGCCTGTGTCTGGTGCCGATCTGCTACGGCACGCCTAAGTTCAAATGGCTGGCTGCACCGCTGTTCATCGTGCTGATGTCCTCGATCTTCAGCACGTACTCCCGCATCGGCATTGTGAGTGCGGCGGGCGTGTTCGCGGTGGTCGTCGGCTTTCTGCTCGCCCGCAAGAAGTTTGTTTATGCCGTGGCTGGTTTGTGTACCGCGGTGCTGCTGACGTTTGCGTTCATCGCGTCGATCTACATCTTCGACATCCAGCGGTTCAAGATCTTTGTGGAAGGCGAGGGCACCGTGGCCCGCGCAAAGGCCGAGGAAATTGGTGGGTGGTACTTGCGCCAGGACGCGAACTCCGCCGCTGTCAAGAAAGGGCTCCAG
>CAYJMZ010000087.1:0-10082 GCA_964370995.1 uncultured Fimbriimonadaceae bacterium
CCCCTACTTCGTCCGAAAGATCCCCGCGCCGTTCACCAGCAGCGTGAACGTGTTCTCCGTGTGGCGCGAACTTCCCGACACGATGCGGCTTTGGCGGAACTCGAGGGTCACGATCGACTGGGCGGCGAGGGTGCCTCCGGGGGACCAGTTCAGGCGCAGCGCCACGTCGTCCACGTCCCCGATCGCCAGGCCCAGCACGTCGCTGTTGCGCGCGCGCGACCAGATGGCGCTCGCGCTCAGGCCCTTGGCGAACCCGTAGTCGGCCTCCAAACGCACGTTGTCTTGGCGGTCGCGGCCGTCGACGAGCGCGAACGTCAGCGGGTCGCGATCGAAGCGGGACACGCCGTTGTCGCTCCAGTCGCCGCGCACCGTCAGGCGGCCCATCTGCGTGCCGAGGCCGGCCGAAACGAACCGCGTCGTGCGATCGTTCGGGGTGTCGTTGAGCGGGTCGTTGAAGTCCTCGAAGTCGCGATAGCGCGCGATCGAATAAGATAGCGACGCGTCCACGAGGCCGAAGCGGTGCGACGTGCCAAGGGTCCACTGCATATCGTTCGTGCTCGCCCCAGGCATGCCCGCCACCAGCGAATCGCCCTTCGCCACGGTCTGCTGGAACGTGAACTGCAGCGGCACGAAGTTCGGCACCTGCATGTCGAGGTTCGCGACCAACGTGTGCGTGTTGCCGTCGGGCACGGAACTGCTCGCCACGTTCTCCGCAAGCCCGTACCGCACGCTGAGATTCGTCGTCGGGCCGAGCGGGCCCCCGGCCTCGACGTCCCAGCCCTGCACGTTGTTCTGCAGCAGCGCGGCCGAGGGGGAGAGGAAGCCCGTCTCCGTGCGCCGATACCGCGCCGTGGCGTTCCAACCCTGCGGCCCTTTGTAGTCGAGCGCGAGGGTCTTCGCGTCGCCGGAACTGCGCACGCGCGTGCCCGAAAGCGACAGATACGAGTTCCGGCTGCGCGCCATCTCGCCCCTTATCGAAAACATCTCGCCAATCTGATAGCGCCCCAGGACGCTCCAAATGTCCGCATCGAGTCCGCTCGGGGGACCGTAGCCGGGCGAGCCAAAGCCGTTGGAAGCCTGCTCGCTACGCATCTGCACAAACCTCAGGCCCTTGCCATCGGCGAACCCGCCGGTTTCGATCGAGCCCATCGTGATGTCCGGCGAGTTGCCGAAGTTCGATCGGCCCGCGATGTCGTCGAGGGTCTTCGTGAAGTTGAATTTCACCCCGCCGGCGTTCGCGTTCGCTTGGAAGGCACGTGTGGTGGAACCGTCCACGGTGAACTCGCTGCCCACCAAGCCCACGTCGCCGACGGCCAGGCCGTAGCGCCCGCCCGTGTCGTTGGCGTTGCCCAGCAGCGAGCGCACCTCGAAGTCGCCGCCACCCAGAGGCCGCGTCGCGGTGATGCTGAGGCTGCCGTCCATCGTGCCCAGCACTCCGCCGCCCTCCAGCGTCGCCACGATGTGGAACGGATCGTCGTCGTGCACCTCGCTTTGCAGCAGCAGGCGAAGGCCGTCGGCCACTTGGTTGGGATCCTGGACGAGCGGTTGTACGCCCTCCTGCCCAGCGACCTTGAACCACGAGCGCGACTCGAGCGACTCGCCATCCGGGCCCTCCGCGACGAGTTGAACCGTGTGGAGCCCCGCGGCGAGCGGTCGAGGGGCCACGCGGGCGCGGGAAGCTCCGAACTCCGCAATGGCCGACACGTCGGTGCCATCCACAAGAAGCCGCCTGCGCATGCCTTGGGCTTCCGAGTACGACACCACGACCTCCACGGTGCTGGTGGCCACGGTCTCGCCCTCACGGGGCGCGAAGCCCACGCCGGCTAGGGTCCGCCCAAACGCCGCGTGCACGGGCGCGAACATCGGCGCGGGCGCGGCGGATTCGAGGCGAAGCGGCGCACTGGGGCTCATCGCCACCACGCGTCCACCCGCGCCAAGCCCGAGCACGCGCCACCGCAGATGCTGGCCGGGCGCAAGGGCGGCGCCGCCCACCGGGGTGTACGCGAGGCGCGCTCCGCGGGTCAACGCCTGAAACACCGGCGAGCCCTCGTCGCCCTCGGCAAACACCTGCACGCGGTACTCCGCAACACCCAGCGGGGCAGGAGGCTGCGCCCACGCGAACTCAAAGCCCTCCGCGCGCACGGCGTCTCCACTCGTCGGAGCGAGCAACTGAAGCGGCGCCGTGGAACGCGGCACGCGCATGTGGCCCGGGAACGCCGCCCGATCGGGCATGGGCTCGTGGGACGGCGGGAACACGGGCTGGACGGTCCAGTACAGGTCCTCGACCCCCGCGCCCTTGAGCCGATCGAGGTCGGAAGGGGCCAGGGTGGCGAAGGTCTGAGACGCCCCCAGCACGCGCTTGTGCACGGCCAGAGCGTCCTTCACAAAGCCCTTTTCCGGTTGGCCCTTCGCGTCGAGGCCCAGAGCGCCGAGGCTCGATCCGATGCCGATCTCGTAGCCCGAGGCACCCGGCACGACCTGCCAGCGCAACACGATCGGCGCCGAGTCGCGCACGCCCAGCACGGCCCCGAACGCCGGCGACAGCAGCTGCGGGCGTCCCGACTGGAGCAGGGGCGACACGGTGAACCGCACCTCGCGCGAAAGCATGGGGTTGGGAGAGAGGATCTGGATCTGCAACCGCCGCTCGCCGAGATCGATCGTTGGGAACGTGCGCACCGTGTCGATCGTCGAGGGGCTGCCCGCCTGCACCGGTGTCTGGAAACTCTCAAAGGGCTTGCCGTCGAGCAGCCAACGGCCGATGACGATGCCGTTCCCCGAGGCCGTGAGCAGCGCGCGTCCACGCACCTTGCCTCCCTGCAACACGGTGAGGCCCGCGGTCGGAGCGGTCACCGTGAGTTCGCGCACGACCACTCCCCCCGTGATCGAGTCCAGGAGACGCACCGTGGTGATCGCCACGAGGCCTTGGCCGAACACCGTTCGATCGCCCGGATAGTTAGTGTATGCAGCAGTATCTGTGAGGCTTCGCAGCGCGTTGCCGTTCGCGTCGGTGCCTTGGAACAGGCGCACGACGAGGATGCGGTCCGTGGCGGAGGCGCGCGCGGCGGCGACCATCGCAGGCTCGATCGCGGCCTCGGCGGCCACGGTGGCGCTGGCGTTGCGCGCGAGGGCCTGTCGGATGGGCTGGTTGACGCTGAGCAGCTGCGTGCCGTTGGGCAGGAGGTAGATCGTGCGGCTCGCGGTGATGGTCGCGCCCACGTTGCTGAGGTTGCGCAGCATGTACGACAGGTGCACGCGCTGGCCCGCGCCGGCCTGGGCGCTTTGGGGCAGCGACGTGACGACCACGCGCGCGCTGCCTTCAGTGCTGAACTGGAACGTGCGGGGGGGCGCGGTTTGGAAGCCGGAGGTGTCGCGCACGTTCGAGAAGTCCACCGTGTACGTCTCGCCGTAATCGAGCGGCACGTACGGCGTGAGCGTGATCGTGTTGTTGAGCGAGTCGATCGCCAGGGAGCCGAGCACCGGCTGCCGCGTGCCGCGCACGGTGAACGTGGAGCCCGGGCCGAGCCGCGTGTTGAACGTGAGCGAAATCACGGTGTTGACCGGCACGTTCGCCGCGCCCGCTGCCGGGATGCTGGAAACGAGCGCAAACCCGCCCTGCCCGTGAGCGGCTGCGCACACCGCGAAAATCAACGCGCAAATCCAAGGAACTCGCATGTCGTCACCCTCGGGGCCGCCTGGGCCCGTCACCCTCATTTCGGCCCGCGCACCAAACTTCCTTCTTGGAAACCCCAAGGGCGCAAAAACGTCCCACCCATGGCAATTTCCTGTAGAATCCCACTAGGAATTCCTGGCTGTTGCAGTGCAAATGGCGGAGGTGCGGTCGATGAAGGCTCTCGTGGTGAAGCGATTGGTGCTGGTGGTGTTTGCCACCGTGGTTGGAGCCGGGTGGCTGATGGCCCGCGACGCGACACAAGATCCCAGCCAGGTCCCCGCGGCGCCCGCTTCGGCCGTGGCCCAGACGGGGCTCCTTCCCGTGTTCGGCGTGGCGGTGGACATCGACCCTTCACAAGTCGACGGCACCGCGTTCCCCAGCACGTTGCCCAACCTTGGTGTGGGCGAGAAGCTGCAGGGCCTTTGGGACGGCTATCTTCGCGCATGCGGCTTCAACGTGCTGCGCTTCACGATCGACGTGCGCGATCCGGG
Source organism: uncultured Fimbriimonadaceae bacterium (assembly GCA_964370995.1). Lineage (GTDB taxonomy): Bacteria > Armatimonadota > Fimbriimonadia > Fimbriimonadales > Fimbriimonadaceae > JAMLGR01. The sequence continues at coordinate 4,162 of CAYJMZ010000087.1, forward strand.
CGGCGAGCAGAGCGCGCGGATGGCTAACCTGTGCCTGTGGGCCAAGCTGTCGGGCGTGCGCCTGGTGCCGGTGCTGGTGGGCTCGAACGCGGGCGAGCCGCTCCTCATCGATTACGCTGCCCAATCGAGCAAGTTCGTGGGCGCGGTCGCCACGCGCCTCAAGGGCGATCATCTTGACGCGTACGCGCAGATCCTCGCGTTCCAACTCGAACGCCCGCTCAACCACCCCGCGATGCACGGCACGCTCGACCCGGCCAGCGTGGCTGAGATCAAGTCGGCCGCCACCTCGATCCGCGCAGCCGAAACGGGGGCGTTTGCGGGTGCCCAAGTGGCCTCGACACCCCTCGTGCTGCCCGCTTCGTTCGACGCGGAACTCGTCAAGGGCGGCAACCTCGTGGGATCGCAACTCACCGACGCGGCGTTCCAGAGCGCGTACGCACGCCTGGCCGAGTATTTGACCGGGTTCGCGGACGCCCCGGAAGTGGGCCTCGTTTCCGTCGAGTGGTTCCCCGGCTCGGTGACCCCCGAGGCCGTCGAGCGCCTGCCCGCCTTCTTGCGCGCGCTGAGTGCGGACCTCCAGGGCAAGATGCTGATTCTGTCCACGGGCTACTCCTCGGCGTTTGTTCCCGAGGGCGATCAGGCGAGGTACTACGCCCTGGCGCTGGGCAACCTCGCGGACTACCGCGCGGGCGAAGGCACGGATTGCCCGTTCATCGGCGTGCTTTGGCACACGGCGGTGGACACGGGCTCGGCGTCTCTCCAACCGCCGACCGACACCACGGTGGCCGACATGGCGGGCTGGGATTGGTCGTCGAAGGCCGGCGAGGTGCTGGACATGTGGACGGACCCGTCGAAGGGCTCGCCCGAAATGAAGTTCTGGATGCAGAAGCTCGAGGGCGGATACGGCGTGGTCGGCGTGACGCCCGAGGGCGGATATGCGCCCAAGCAGGCGTATGAGGCCCTCACCGAGGCGCAGACCACCATCGCGCAGGCCGCCGAAACAACCGGCGCCACCCAGGCCGCAGAGCAACTGGCACAGGCCCAGACGGACCCGGGGTACGGCCAGCAGCAAGGCGCCCAAGGAGTGCAAGGGGGCGGTGTGGCAGGCGCGGCGAACAACATTCTCGGCGACCTCAAGAACACCCTTCAGACCGCGCTGAACGACATCGTCGGCGCGTACGTGCAAAAGGTCAAGGACAAGATCATGGGCACCGCCCAGGGCATCTCGGGAACGGGAGGCGGAGGCTATGGCGGCTACGGCGGCTACTCCGACCCCTACGCCTCCGGCGGGGCTGGAGGCGGTGCGGCGGGCGGCGCTTCGGGCGGTGCTGCGGGCGGCGGGGGTGCAGGTGCGGACCTGAGGGTCGAGGGCACCGTGAGCCCGCCTGTCGGAGCGACGGTCGGGTTGGCGACCACGATCAACGTGTCGATGTTCAACAGCGGCGCGACCGACGCGTACAACGCCACGGCGTACTTCGTGGACTCGCTGGGCTACAGCCTGGGCCAGTCATCTGCCACCACCGTGTCGCCCGGCAGCGTGGGGTACACGACGATTTCGTGGGAGCCGTACGCGGCGGGCAACGTCGCCGGCGCGAAGATCCTGCTGATCTGCGACAACGAGCTCAACCCGGCCGACAACGAGCAGGCGATTGGAGCGATCACCGTTGCAGACGGGGGCGGCGGGGGTGGCGCCGGCGGCGGCGGTGGCGTGGGCGGCGAAGGGGCCGGTGGCGCAGGAGGAGGGGGCGTGGGAGGCATCGAGAGCCTCGGCGGAGCCCTCAGCCCGGGCTCGCTCAATCCAAGCCTGTTCAGCAAGTTCCTCAAGAAGGTTTCACCGGGGTTCCCCGATATCGGCACCCTCCAGGTGGGATCGGGCGTGCTCCTGGGCCTGCTGAAGGACCCTCCCCTTGAACTCTCGCCCGGTGACCAGGTGCCGGTTCGTCAGGCCGCCCAGCTGAGATTCGTGGCCAAGCGCGCGCTTCCGATGAACCTCGCCGTCACGAACAAGTTCTTCAAACCTATCGAGAATCTGAGCGCCGCGTGTTTCGTGAACGGCAAGCAGGTCGCGGCCAAACAGATCGGAACGGTGTTGCCGGGCCAGCGCCGCACGATCATGTTCTCGGAGTGGACACCTGCCACGAAGGGCGGATTCAACGTCGAGGTGCGCCTGCAATGCCTTGGCACAACGCGCAAGGTGTTGCACGCGACCTTGAGCGGCACAGTGGACATCGCGGATGAGGCGGCTGTGCAAGGCCTCGTGCGGCCCGGTCTTCGGAGCAACGACCGCCCGACCACCCGCATGGTCGGGCCGTTGGCGCCAGCCGCGTCTTCGATCCTGGTTCGGCCGACGATCCGAATCGCGCCCCCGATGGGGATGATGCTCCGGGTGGGCTCGGACGACATCCGGCTCATGCCGTTTCCCGTTGGCGTCGGGTTGCCGGTGCAGGTTTCGGTGAACGTGGGCAACCCGGGCACTCTCGCCGCGCCAAACGCAAAGGTCGAAGTTTTCGTGGACGGCCAGGGATTGGGCGAGGTGACGGTGGACCTGCCGTCGGGGCGCCCGACCAGTGTCGGAGGCTTCAAGGCGTGGACCGCAGTCGCAGGCATGCACACGGCGCGTGCGGTGGTGAGTGCGGGAGGCACCCGCGTGGAGTCGTCGCGTCCCTTCGAGGTTCGCGCGGCGCTTGCAAGGCCGGGGATGATCCGGACACCGGTGCGCATCGTGCTGCCGACGGGGCTGCGCAACACATCGCCCGCGTCGGTGGCGATCGGCGCGATGGACATCCACATCAGCCCGTCGTCCCCCGCCCCCGGCACCGAGGCCGAACTGACGGCTACGGTGCGCAACGGGGGAGGCGCGCTTGCCAAGGGCGTGCGGGTCGAGGCGTTTGTGGACTCGACGCGGCTCGGCACGGCGACGCTCGACCTTGCCCCGGGCACGTCGGGCCTCGCGCGCGGCTTCGGCAAGTGGACGGCCGGGGCAGGCACGCACACGGTGCGCTTCGTGGCGAGCCTGGGGACGCAGAAGCAGGAGGCCACACGGACGCTCATCGTGACGAGCGCGCGTCTCGTGCGGCCGCCCGTGACGATCCCGACCCGCACGTTGCCGGTGCCCCCTACCACGACAAACGCGCCGCTCGTCGTGGGCTCGTCGGACATCGATGCGAGCCCTTCGGCACCGAAGGCCGGCGACGAGGTGAAGTTCGCGGTGACCGTCCGCAATCCGGGTCGCGACGCGGTTGCGGGTGTGAAGATCGAGTTCTTTGTGGACTCGGCGAAGGTGGGCGAGCAATCGATGCGCTCTCTCGCTGCCGGGCGCTCGCAGAAGGTCGAGGGCTTCCCACTGTGGAAGGCCACGAGCGGCAGGCACACGCTGCGGGCCGTCGCACGGGTCGGCTTGGCGAGCACAACCGCGACGCGGCTGCTCGAGGTGGGCGGCGCGATCGTGGTGCGACCGCCGATCGGGGTACGGCCGCCGGTCGTGCTGCTGCCAAACGTGGATCTAGGCGTGCAGGTGTCCGTGCAAGGCCGCAGTCCCAAGGTGGGCGACAAGTTGGCGTTCACCGTGACGGTTGCGAACACGGGCAACAGCGATGCCAAGGGCGCGCGGCTGTCGCTGACGGTGCGGACCGAGAAGGGGATGGCCTTGCGCCTCCCAGTTCCCGAACCCTTCGACGTCGCGGCCGGCAAGACGAGCGTGAAGCGCTTCACTGTAACCATCCCCGCGGCCGCGTCCCTGACGATCAGCGTCGGGGTGCAGGCGACGGGAGACCGCAACATGCAAAACAACCAGGCCCAGGCCATGGTCCAGATCGCGCGGTAGGAACCCTGGTGGCTTACCACAATCCAGTCCAAATGGCCCCGACCTCATGCCTCGGTAGCTTCAGCTGTCGAGGCTAGAACATCGAAGTCTCGGGCGGTAGTCGGGCCAAATAGCCTCGACAGCTGAACCTGCCGAGGCATGAGGGGGTGGGGGCAGACTCTTATTTGGACTGGATTGGGGCTTACCGCAACTTGATTCCCGCCGTGGCGCCCGTCTTGACGCGCCTGACGGTCTGCACCTTGCCGTTGGGCCACCAGACCTCGAGGTCCACGGTGCCCTTGTGCGCGCCTAGGCCGAAGTGGAGGGTGAGGTCGTTCTGGTTGCCCTCGCCCGTGCCCGCCTCGACTTGGCGCGTGAGGGTCTTGCCGCCTGCTCGGATGCGCACCTGGGCGCCGATGGCGGAGCGGTTGACCTTGCGGCCGTCGCCTGCGAGCCGAACGCCGACCCAGTTTCCGGGAACGCCCTGGTTCACGAAGAGCTTGCCGGCCGTCACGAGGTCGAGGTCGCCGTCACGGTCGAAGTCCGCCCAAGCCGCCTGGTAGGTAGCCCCGAGTTCGGCAAGGCCCGCATCGGCGGTGGAGTCTGCAAACTTGAACGCCCCATCGTTTCGGAACAACACGGGGTAGTTCTTGCGACCGAAACTCGCGGTGGGGTACACGGTCGTGAACAGCAGATCGAGGTCGCCGTCTTTGTCGAAGTCGCCCGCCGCGGGGCTTGCGTAGGACTCCTGGTAGAACACCCCGCACGTGCCGAGGTCCTCGAACTTGAAACCCTCCTTCGGCCCGAGATTGCGCAGGAACCGGGACTTGGGCTGATCGCCGCGGCTGTCCACGTGTGCGAAATTGCCCGCGAACAGGTCGATTTGGCCGTCGCCATCGAAGTCCCCCCACGCGGCACCGATCGAGTGGCCGCCGCCAAACCCGCCGGAGGTTGCCACGGCATTGCGCTCGGCCGCGACGTCTTTGAACACCCCGTGCCCGTCGTTGAGCCACAGCCGGTTCGGCATGAGCCGGTAGTTGGAAACGTAGATGTCCAACGCCCCGTTCTTATCGAAATCGCAGGCCGTCACGCCCCGTGCGCGTCCGGTGCCCTCGGTCCAGGCGAGTTCAAAGGCCTTGCCCGCGCGGTTGAGCAGGAGCAGGTCGGGGTAGGTGATGCCCGCGTCCCAATCCTCGAAGCCCCCAACGTAAAGGTCCACGAACCCATCGCCGTTGAAGTCCCCCCAACACGCGCCGCGCGACACGGTCTTCGGGAGCTCGGGCAGCGGCACGGCATCGAAGCCCTTGCCCGTGTTGCGCCACAGGCGGAGGGGCGACCACGAAAACAGATCGACTTTGCCGTCGTTGTCAAAGTCCGCCCCAACCCCGGGACCGGTGTCCGCGAGCTTGGTGAACTTCTTGCCCTGTGCGTTCAGCCATACCGCGCCGCCCGCACACAAGTCGGGCCACCCGTCCCCGTCGAAGTCGGCCCAGCAAGCCCCGTCGCCACCGATGGACAGCCCGAGGTCCTGCGTGCGGTCGAGGAACGTCGGAGCCATGGAAAGAGAAGCGAGGAGAGCGGTGCACACCATCACACCCGGAGTATGGCGTTTGGCGTTCGTCTTCTTCATGCCTCCGCATCCCCGATGTGGAGGCTACAACTCCGATCGCGTTCGGTAGATGGCGTCCCGCTTCGTCCATCGCGCGAAAGAAGAGCCTCCACATCGGGGATGCGGAGGCATGGAACGTAGAAGCGCCCCGCCGCTGGTTCGTCTTTCGTCGTTCGCATCCTGTGCACAATGGGTTGTGGACACCGTGCGGTTTGCGCCGAGTCCGACGGGGTGGTTGCACCTGGGCCACGCGTATGCGGCTTGGTTCGCCCAGTCCTGCGCCAAGGGCGGGAGGTTTCTTCTTCGAATCGAAGACATCGATGCGGAGCGGGTGCGCACCGAGTACGTCGACGGCATCTTCGAGGACCTCGCCTGGCTCGGGATCGTGTGGGAGGAACCCGTTGTCCGGCAATCGGCGCGGCTTTCCCTATACGAGGGGGCGCTTGCCCATTTGGTGGAGGGCGGCGCGGTGTACAGGTGCTTCTGCTCGCGCAAGCAGATCGCGGGCGA
>CAYJMZ010000088.1:0-10081 GCA_964370995.1 uncultured Fimbriimonadaceae bacterium
GAGTATGGCCGGGCGCCTGCGAATTCCCCCCGGCTTCTTGCGATAGGTTCTCCCCTTTCCACCCTTGACAAACGCCTTTCAATGGCAGAAACTGGACGTAGGTCTTTCCCGGTGATTTCGCTGGGTGACTGAGGGAGCGTGCGATGGGTAGGGCGAGGCGTCTGCAGATCGAATCGGCGTTCGTGCGGGGATATCGACCCGCTGGGCCTCTCCAGGCAAAGGTGGGGCGGCGAGCGTTTCTCGCGGGCGCTGCGGGTGCCGTGGTGGGTGCCTCCGCCGTTGTCCGAGCCGCAAAATTCTCCGGCAAGGTCGAGGTCAAGAGCGCCCTTGCGCCCGATGGCCGGGTGCGGCGCGTGAGCGTGGGCTTCGGCGGTGTTCGCTGGACGATCGACACGGCCCTGTTCGATGGCAATCCGCTTCTGACCGTCGACACGGATCACGGCGTGACGCGCGTGCGGTTTTCGGGTGCGCGCCTTCCGGGTACCGCGTTCAAGGTCGCCTACGAGGCCGTGGTGCGCCCAAGCCTCGCCGGCCCGGTGCTGTCGATCCACTTCCAAGGCGTCGGCGTGGGTGGCGCCTCCTGGTCGGCAGGGGCCCCCTTGGGCGCGTGGATTCGCGGGGAAGTCCCCCTTGAGGCGCCGCTCGAGAGGCGCGCGCTGCAGGCCCTCGTCGGTGGGCCCGCGCGGCCATTGGCGTCTCACGCGTCAGGCGTCGTTTCCGGCGCGGGCACCGTGGCTTTCGAGCCCGACCACTCGTTCGCCATTGATGCGCCCACGCGTCTGGTGACCGATGGACGCACGCTCCCCCTTGCGTCGATGACCCTGCGGCCGTGCCCCAAATCGGGAGAATCGCTCGTCACAACCCCGCGCCGCCCGTTCACGGTGCTGGCGGGGCCGGGGGCCGGCGACTGCCTGATGCCGGTCGACCTCGCGAGCGACGGGCTTTGGTCGATCGGGGGGGATGTCGGCGACCTGGAGGAGGTCCGGCTCGAACTGCATGGCGACCGTGCCGGGCTGCTCGTCGCCGGGCGCGGCGCGTGCGCGTTCGAGTCGTCCGCGGGCCCCGGGCTGGCGCTCGCCCTGAGCCGTCCCCGAGTGGCCAAGATCCTTGGGACACCACACCACGTGCTGGCCGCAGACTTCGGTAGCGAGGGCGCGTGGCTCGACCTCGGGGGATGCGGCCTCGAAGTTGGTGCCGGCCCGGGCGGCGGCGGGGTTTTCGCCCAGATCGACTCGGCAGGTGAAGCGCACCTCGACCTCGATGCGAGCATGCGGCGCTTCTCCGCGGGCTTTGAGGACGCCGTTGTGGCCGTCCGTAGCACCGACCCCCAACCGCTCGAACTGACGATCCAACGCCAGATCCCGCCGCCCACCCGCCAAGTGCCCCCCCCGCGGCAGGTGCCCCCCACCCGGCCGGTCCCACCTCCCGGGCGCCAGGGGCCGCCGGTGATCGCCAACCCGGGCAACCTCAGCCGCGTGCAGATCCGGCCCGGGCTGATTCAGGGGCTCCTGCGCCTGCCGTTCCGCATCGATGTTGTGCGCCGGGAGGACATGCTGGCGCTGTCGTTCGAGTTCATCAACCTGTCGCTGCAGGTCGGGTCGGGTGCCCCCCGCCTGGTCCGCGCCGACGCAACCAAGCCCGCGTACCTGATCGTCACGTTCCCGTCGCAGTCGCTGGCCGAGCACACCTATGAGGAGGATAACCTGGGCGCGCCCGTCCTCAACGACATCCGCCCGGTGCCGACCCGGCTCTCGGGCCCGACGAGGCTCGTATTCTTCGTTCCCTCGACGGTCCCGTACATCGTGTTCAACCTAAAGGGGGAGGATGGCAAGGGGAAGAACGGGCTGCTCGATTGGTCGAAGCTGCGCCCGAACGTCGTTCCGACCGCGGTGTCGCCGTTCGGGTCCAACCCGCGCCTGCGCATCGACCCGGGGTTCACCAACCCGCTCGAGCGCGTGCGCATCGGCAGGCTCGGCATGCCGCCTCCCGAAGAACCTCTCGGGATCGTCGCCTCGATCGGAGGGTTGCTGGCCCGTAGGGGTGGCGAGCCCCAAGACCGGCGCATCGTGGCTCCGCCGGTGCAGCGCCTTCCGAAGGTCGAGGACCAGCTCGGCACGTTGGCCCCCAACCTCGATCCGTCGTTGATCCTCAGGCTGATTCCCGCTTCGAGGATGCCCATCGCCGGCTCGCCGTACTACACGTCGATCGAGATGCCCGTGCGCCTCTACCTGTCGCCGAACGAACTGTCTGGCTGGGCCCACCGCGCCGACGTTTTCGCCCCTGGGAATCGTGCCGAACTGTGGCACACGAGGCTTGGCGTGCAGCAACTCAACGGAGTCAAAGAGGGCCCCACCGCCGTGCGCGCAGTGGACTCCGTGGACTACGAGTGGCCGGATGTGGATGCCAGCCAGTTGTTTCCCGTGAAGATCCCCTCGCAGATGGTCGAGAGCAACCAGGCGATGATGCGTCGGCACCGCCATGATCTTGTGGACAACATGACGCACCGGGAGCTGGCCAAGGACTCGAAGCCGTTCCCCGTCGAGAAGCTCTTCCTCACGCCGCTGGGCGCCTACCTCAAGGGCGAGGGCACGTGGGATGAGGTGTGGTCCAAGGAAGCGGGGTGGGGCATTTCGACGCTGATCACCTGGGCGCACCGCGCCACGCTGGGTCGAGACCACTACGTGAAAATCGTCGAACGCGGTTACCTCCACCCCACCGGCCACCCCGCGGCCCTCGTCCAGGTGAGCGAGCGCAAGGTGCAGCAGACCCCCCAGGGCCCGGTGGTCGCGTTCACACGCAAGAAATACTACGTGATCGTTAGGGTGCCTAAGCTTTCGTACAACGCCGTGGAGCAGCGCGAGCTGGGATTCGCGTCGCTCGAGTGCCTCACGGTGGAGACACCTCCCCTCAACATCAGCTCGGGTGCGATCCAACCGGGAACGACCCTGTTCTGGATCAGCCTGACCAGCGGTCCGTTCCTGTTCAACATGCGCGGGGTGGACGTCGAAGGCCGGCAGATCGAGTGGTCGATGCCGATGATCTTCGTGCGTTACGACACCAATGCGGGTACGTACCAGAGTCGGTTCAACGCAGCCCAGACCAACTACATGGGAAGCCCGGACGGGCAGCCCGCTCGCCGGCACAAGGCCTTTGGCCAGAAGGCCGCGTTCGCGCCCGACGACACCGGCAAGGGTTCTACCGCGTTCCCGCTGGAGGAGTTGTTCTTCAGCGCGACATGGACAGGCCTCGTCCAACGCAAGGACTACGCCGGGTTCAGGTGCGTCCTCCACACCGCCAAGGTCAAAGTGCAGTCCCTGCAGTACATGACCGGAGCGGAAAACGGCTCGGTGGAGGTCGCGATTCCCCAGCAGTACAAGCAGCAGGGCTTCGGCGGCACCAACACCGCCAAGGCGTTCCTCGGGGCCGTCAAGGCCGTGGACACGTCCGCGGGGAGCGACACGACGCGGACCGGCGGACTTGTCAACCTCGACCAGAAGATCAGCGCGTTCGTGAAGGGCAAGGGACCCGTGGGCGGCATGCTGCCCCAGGTGCTCGGGGGCAATTCGCGCCCCGAGGACTTCATGCCGGACACGCTCAAGATCCTAGGGGCGGTCAGCCTTTGGAAGCTCCTCCCGGACACGATTTCGATCACGCCGGGCAATCCGAACGACCCGAACACCCTCAAGAGCCCCCGCCTCGAGGTCAAGTTCGAGAAGGACGCCGGCGGGGTGCCGATCAAGGCCAAGGTCGAGTTCCGCTGGTACCCCGAGGTGAACAGCTGGCCGATCAGCAATCCGCCGAAACCTTCGGACACGCCGTTGCTCGTCATCCCCTCGTGGTCGGCGTCGAGCCCCGCGCTGAGCCTAGTGGGCGATGTGGGCGTGGACCTGAAAACCGGCAAGGGCGACTACTCGTTCGTCGGGAGCTTCAAGGGCTTCAAGGTGGACTGCATCGCGCCGGTGATGTCGTTCATCATCCTCGAGTTCGACGAGCTGAAGTTCGAGGCCAAGGCCGGCGCGAGTCCGGCAGTGACCCTCACCCCCCAGTTCCCGAAGACGACCTTCACGGGTCCGCTCACGTTTGTGCAGAAGCTGCAGGACCTCATCAAGAGCGTGATTTCGGAACCCGAGCCCTATCTCCTGGCGAGCACCCACCCCGTGCCCGCAAGGCCCGAGGGGTTCGAGTTCACGCCGTTCTTCGACCTGCAGGCGGGCGTGATTCGTGTGGGCTTCAAGTTGGGCGTGCCGACCATTGGCGTCGGCGTGCTCACGATCATGAACATCTCGCTCACCGCCGAGGTGCGCCTGCCGCTCATCGGTTCGGCACTGCGGGTGCGGTTCGCGTTTTGCGAGCGGGAGAGCCCGTTCCGGCTGACGGTCATGGGCATCGGCGGCGGCGGGTTCATGGGCATCGAGCTGGGCCCCGAGGACGTGGAGCTACTCGAGGCGTCCCTCGAGTTCGGGGCGGCCATCGCCCTCGACATCGGCGTGGCGAGCGGCAGCGTGTCGCTGATGGCGGGCATCTACTACAAGCTCGAGGCCAAGAAGTCGACCCTCTCGGGCTACGTGCGGCTGGTGGGCAAAGTCAGCGTGCTGGGCATCGTGCGGATCAGCATCGAGTTCTATCTCGAGCTGACCTACGAGTTCGACACGCATCGCTGCTTCGGCACCGCCTCTGTCACGGTGGAGATCGAGGTTCTGTTCTTTAGCTTCTCCGTGTCGATGACCGTGCAGAAGGAGTTCGCAGGCGGCGATTCGAGCCCCGACCCGCTCTACGCATCCATCGACCCGGCGGGCCTGCCCATGGAGACCGCCTCGTCGATGACCTTTACTCAGGCCGTGACCAAAACCGATTGGGAGACGACGTACATCGGAGCATTCGCATGAAGCTGGAAGTGATTTGGACCGCCTTGCCCGTCGGCGTCAGCGGCAGCACGCTGCGCCTGTCGGTGTTCGTTTCGCACCGCCTTTACGGGCCGTCTGCGACAACCCTCGGCGCCGGAGGCTACGGCGACGTGTTGGGCTGGGCGACCAAGAACGTGGCGTTCAAGGTCCGCTTTGGCGCTGCCCCGCCGATCGCCGCGAAGGTCACCTCGGCGATCAACGGGCCGCTCCACGCCGCCGCGTTCCCGGGAGGCACGCCGGTGAAGGGCCTTGCTGCCGACGATCCTCCCAAGCGCTTCCAGCGTATGGCCAACCGCGAGATCCAGTCGTACTCGGCCGGGGGGCTGGGCCTCCTGCTGCGCGGCACGTACCAGGCCGCGGCAAGCCTGAGCCCGACCGATCGCCTCGACGCCGAGATGATGGTCAACGGGACGCTCGCGTGGGCCGATCCGCTTCGGCCAAGGGCGCCCTACACCGAGGCCCAACTCCTGCCCACCCAAACCATCAAGGTGGGTGCGGGGAGCATCAAGAAGGGCGACCGGCGTTCCTTTGCGGCGGTTTGGGCCGAGGCCGAGGCCGCCGAGGCGTCCCGCACGCGCAAGGCGATGGACGAGGCGCTGAAGAACTACCGCAACGCCGGCGGGCCGCCGCCGCCCAACACGCCGACCGGTTGGAAGTTGCTCGCGTACGAGTGCAAGCGGTTCTTCGAGTCCATGGCCCCGATGAAGAACGACCCCAAGTACGGGCTCGTGCACACGTCGGTGATGGTGCAGAAACCGAAGTTCGACTATCACGACGCGCAAGCTCTGCTGGCCAACCACCCGTCCCTCATGCGCGCTCTCGGGTTCGTGTTCGACCTCGAGGTGGCGCTGCCCCCCGGGTTGCCGGCGAGCGGGTTGGTGTCGGTGGAGCCCACGTACGCCAAGGCGGCGGACACGGAGAACCGAACCCCGAAGACCGCGTACCGCTACGTCCCCGGGCAGGTGTTTCTCCCGCAGCCCGGCGTGGGCTCGGAGTTGGGCGACGGGTTCCTCAAGATCGGCGCGCTGCCTTACTTCACCGCGCAGTACGACATCGACTCCGGCGCGCTCAAGCTCATGGACTTCGTGCAGAACATGCGCAACGCGCTGCAGGTGCGCAAGCAGGTCGCTCCCGGATCTCCCAAGGTCAAGCAGATGGCCCAGCCGGGAATCGAGAAGCTCGACCTCGACAACGGCGAGTTGGGGCGAAAGATGGTCACCCTGCCCGCACTTCGCACGAGCGGCATCTCGCTTTACCGCAACGAGCGCGCGCAGAAGCTGAAGAAGGTGTTCCAGAAGGCCACGGAGCTGCAGGCCGACCTGGGCGTGGGAAGTAAGCCACTGACTTACGACGATGTGGTGCGGGGTTACCGCGTGGACGTCTTCGATCGCGGCATGTGGCGGCCTCTGATGGGGCGCGTGGGCGGCTACGACCTCAAGGGCGTGTCTGTGCCGGCGGCAGGTCTCAACGGCGCCCCGTTCGACGAGGCGTGGATGTCCGCTTCGGTCACGTCCGCGCCGACCAATCCGGCCGACCCGCCGCCCACGGGCCCTGTGAAGGCCCACGAGGCGATGTGGGGTTGGCACGGCTGGAGTCTCGCCATCGAGCGCCCGGGCCAGGCCATGGACAAGTTCGGAAACCCCACGAAGGGCGGGACCGAACTCGACCCCAACTTCCCGGTTGCCATGGCGTTCCACGTTCCCCCGGGCAGCCTTCCCGTGCTGCGCTTCGGCCACTCGTACAAGATGCGCGCGCGTGCGGTGGACCTCGCCGGCAACAGCGTGCCGCCGGGCGCGGCCTCCGCCGGGGCGGGTGTCGACACCGCCGAGGCGCCGTACCACCGGTTCGACCCGATCCTCTCCCCCCAAATGGTGGGCTACAAGCGGCCGGTGGCGCCCGATCCGATCAAGGACTCGACCGCCGGAGAGGCCGAGAACCAGATCGTGATCCGGAAGTTCAAGGGCGACGCGACCATCCGCCCCAGCCGCCGCGAGGTGTTCCCACCGGCAGGCGCGGTGTCGCTCGCCGAGACGCACGGCAAGTTCGATCTGCCCAGCGGCAAGATGGACCCCGCCGCGTACACCAACATCATCGTGCCCCGCGAGGGCAAGTTCGCGCCTGTGGAAGTGACGGGCCCCGTGGACGACGTGCCGTACTTCGTCGATCCCCTGGCGCACGGATTCTGCGTGCAGTTCACTCCCCTGCCGTTCCCAAGTTCGCCTTCGGCAATGAAGTTTGCGAACGCCGTGTTCCCGACTTCGGGGTGGCCCAAGGTCGGCACGGGCACGCTGGAGGTCGTCGCGAGCGGCGGTCCTGCGTCCCCTGCCCCCGTGGTCGCGGGCCGCAAGATGACCCTGGGGCTTCGACCGGGCGAGGTGGTCAAAGCGCTGGTCAGCACCTCGATCGGCTCGATGAGTTCGCTCAATCTGATGGGCCTCTGGAATTGGTTGCCAGACCCGGTCAAGTCCGCCCAGCAGGCCGCCGCGCTGCAGGGGCGCATGTGGCTGATGACGCCATACCGTGAAGTCACGCTCGTGCACGCCGTGCAGATCCCCGAGATGCCCGCGAGCATCCTGTTTTTCAAGGCGTATCGGGTGCAGGGCGGCACGTCCGTGCGGATCGGAGACAACGAGCAGACCGCGATGATCAGCCACGCGTGGAGCACCGTCGAGGTGGAGGTGCTCGCCGAGTGGTTCGACGACGTGGATTACCTTGAGGAGCCCGTTCGCAAGACCACCACGCGCAAGGTCGGCATGACGGCGTTCAAGGTGGGGATCGACCGCGACGACTTCCTGCGCCGCTTTGTGGAGCGCCACGAGATCGGCGACACGAAGTATCACAACGTGACCTACACGCTACGGGCTGCGAGCCGTTTCAGGGACTACTTCCCGGCCTCGCTCAAGGAGTTCACGCTCGACACGGTCAATACGTTGACGAAGACGGTGCTCGAACGACCCTTGCCCGCCCCGGTGCAGGGATCGTTGAACTTCGACGCGCTGAGCACGGCCCGGCCGGACGTGCCGCTGGTCGAGTATGCGATTCCCACGTTCGGGTGGTCGCGCCCCGCAGTGACCGGCGGCCAGCGCAGCGAGCGCGACGGCGGCGGGCTGCGCATCTACCTGCGGCGGCCGTGGTTCTCGTCCGGCAACGGCGAACGGTTGGCGATCGTGCTTCCGTCGGGCGCCTACGAGGGCGCGAAGGCACCGGCCGCGTTGCCCACGGCGGTCGAGATGCCGTACGTGACGCTGTTTGGGGCGGACCCCGCCAACAAGAGCGGCCCGGTGTACGTGCGCCCTTTGGCCAACCACTTCCCGGGTGCGCAGTCTGCGGGCAAGTACCTCAAATTGGAGGAGAACCCGTCGATCAACGTGGGAGCCGTGTCGGTTCCGGTGCAGTTCGACGCGGACCGGCAGCTGTGGTTTGCCGACGTGCAGATCGACGCGGGTCGTGCGTCGTACATGCCGTTCGTGCGGCTTGCGTTGGCGCGCTACCAGCAGTTCTCGCTTGGTGGGCTCGAGCTGAGCCGCGTCGCGGTCGCGGATTTCATGCAGCTGACGCCGGATCGGGCGGCGACGGTCACGTACATCTCCGACACGCGGTTCCGAGTAGTGGTGACCGGCGTGGGCACTGCTGCGGGGGTTGCGCCCGGCCGTGTGATCGTGGCGTCCGTGGAGATGGCGCCCGCGGTGCTCGAGGGCAAGCAGGTGAGCGACGAGGACACCGGCTGGCGTCCTGTGGTGATGGGCGGGCGGGAGCTCGAGAAGGTCATCCCGTTGACGCCGGCGCTTGGGCGGATCATCGGTCGGCCCCCCACCTCGATCATCGGCCGTCCTCCTCCCCCGCCGGAAGCGGAGCCCGATGCGGATTCGGAGGCGGAAGATCAAGGCCGCCTGACGGTGCCGCCGCCCAACCAGGGCCGCGTGATCAACCCGCAGATCCGTCCGGGCCTCCAAGAGGGCGCCGACGAGTTCACCCTCCCGGGCCCCCGAGCCGCCGGGAAGTACCGGCTGGTGATCCGCGAGTACGAGATGTACCTGAGCGACTTCCCCGAGCCGGTGCTCGCGCCGCGCCCGGGTGCGCCCGACGTCCTCACCACCGCCCTCATGCCGCCCTCCACGCGCGGTCGCCTCGTGTACATGGACGTGCTGCCGCTGACCTAACCGTGGCCGCGATCGTCCCGATTGACGGAATCCGAAAGTCCGCCACGTACCCCCAAACCGCCAATCCCAAGATGGTACACTCCCCATCGCGCGCGGGTGGTGGAATTGGTAGACACGCTACCTTGAGGTGGTAGTGCCCACAAAGCGTGAAGGTTCGAGTCCTTTCCCGCGCACCATTTCTTTTCATAGGTGGGTCGCGGCCTCATCCTCGGCCAGACCCAACAAAGATCGCTTTGGGTTCAGCATGACGTTTCACCGGGAAGCAGACACGCGGCGGCACCGTCGGCCTGGTCGTTTCCGGCGACTCACGAATCCTGAAGGGATTCCATATGGTAGCCCAGGGTTGGTCCGCTCCGGCGGGCCTACCCTGGGTACGGGGATCGGATCCGCTGCAGGAATCCGTTGCATGCGGTCGGGAGAATCCCGTGCCACCCCCGTGTCGGGGGTGCGCCAGGTTCGGCAACACGGCCGGGAAGGCCATGGCACGCCCGCGCACGATCTCAATACAACGGCGTCCGCAGGGATTGCGTTTGGCCGGGAAAGCGGCGCAACCGCGTCAGGGTCGGCCCGCCAAAGTGGTGCACTTTTGGATCGGCGCTCACACGGTAGGACGTGAAATTGTCAAATCACGCTCTACCGGGACATGTTCGACGTCCAAACTGAAGACCGCTCACAGCCTGACTACGTCCAGTGAGACGCGAGTGTGTCAGCGCCGCTCCAATAGTGCACCACTCGCCCACCAGCGACCTGAAGTTGGAGCTGGGCGGCCTGGCTAGCATGATGGGCTACCCGACCGCGAACATGCCTAAGGAAGTGCGGGTCCCCCGGGTCCCAAAGACCCGACGACCGGCGGCAAGGAGTCCAAACTCAAGGCGACCCTGACCGGCGAGCGCAAGGAGAATGGCACGGAC
The DNA here is from genome assembly GCA_964370995.1 of uncultured Fimbriimonadaceae bacterium. Taxonomy (GTDB): domain Bacteria; phylum Armatimonadota; class Fimbriimonadia; order Fimbriimonadales; family Fimbriimonadaceae; genus JAMLGR01. The sequence goes on from CAYJMZ010000088.1 coordinate 9,976, forward strand.
GTGTGGGTGGTCGCCCTCGACATCTCCGCGAGCCCTCCGGGGTCGTCCCCTTTCGCGGCACGCACATCCCGGGGTGCGTCCGGAGACGACCCCGGGCTACCGTCCG
>CAYJMZ010000089.1:0-9987 GCA_964370995.1 uncultured Fimbriimonadaceae bacterium
TGCCCGTGAGGGTGATCGGCCGTTGGGCGGACACGCCGGCGCCAAGGGTTCCGGGCACCGAAGATGAGTTGGTCTCGACATGGAGCTGCTCTGTGCCGGCCAGGTCGGCTTGGGTAAACGGAGCGATCTGAACGCTCGGCGGTTGCTGGGACGATCCAGAGAGCAAGGCGATGAGGCAGGTGATTCCGGCGATTGGCATCGATGGTTCCTCCGTAGTCGACTTACAATGGCACGGGGTCGCGTCGGCTCGCTACCACCGAAAGAACCGGTAGGGGTCGTCCCATGCTTCCGGGGTGTCAAGATAGAAGCCGCTCAGCCAGCGTTGCTCCTTTGCGCCGTCGATCACGGGCGAGGAGAATCGGACCAGGAGCGGGGTCGAGGCGTGCACACCCAGGTTTCCAAGCAGGCGCGAGACGGCAACGCTCGTGTGCCGGAACACCCGTTTGCCGTTCTGCAGGGTCTGGTCGAAAGCCCAAGGGGTGAGCTGGAGGAACACGATGCTCCCGTCGTCCGTCGCCGCAAGCACACCCTGGCGCCTCGTTCGGTTTGTGATGAGCGGCACCGCGCGCGGATCGCGGTTGTACACGTCGGCGGGACCGATGCCCGCGAGCGGCGATCCCGCAGCGGGGGGCTCGAAGGTCGCGGCGATGTACTCCTCGCTTCGCGTCGTGACGGGGACCGGCAAGGCCGCCGCGATCTCGGACTGCTCCAAGCCGAGGGCCAGGGCGCGGCCACCACCCTTGAGCCAAGTGGCAAGTAACCCCCTGTACGGTGTGAGCGCCACGCTTCCGCCCGGGCCGATGGCCAGCACGCCGCGTGGCTTCAGCACGCCCTCGAGCGATCCCACCGCGAAGCCGGCCCTCTCCAGATGCTGTCTGCCCGCCAACTCGCCCGCGTACACAAGCTCGCGCTGGGGTGCCGGCTTCCACGAGGACACGTTGTTCAGCAGGTTGGCGACAAGCTGCGCGGCGGCCGGATCGGACTCCGTTCTGCCCGTGACGTCCATCTGGCAGAAGAGGACCAGACCCTTTCCCTCGCGGTACTCCAGCAGGGGACTGTACTGCAGGCTGAAACCGCCGTCCACCAACGGCAGGAAGTCGCCCGCCGCGGGCTTCTCGATGAGCACGCTGGCCACGTTGCCCCGGTTGCCACAGCGCCAGGCCCGCGTCACGAGTTGGCCGGTGCGCACGATGGCGGGCGCTCCATTGAACTGGTCGGCGAGTTGATACTGCAGCCGCGGAGGAATCAGCGTCGCCGCTCCCCGCCAGTCGCGCATGCCGTCGGCGTCGAGGCCCGCCAGAGTGGGATGCCCGGGTACGCGCGGAAACACGTTTCGGAGGCCGTACTCCTGAACGCGGAACCCCAACCGCTGCTCCAGGACCTCGGCGGTTTGCTCAAAGACCAGCACCTTGAGGCCGTCGCGGACGCGCGCGAGGTCGAGCCCGGGGCCGGTGGTGGTGAGCGCGCCCTTGCCAATGACCACCGTGTCGTAGCCAGACAGGTCGGCGCCCTGTTTGACCTCGACGCCGTTGACACCCAGCGTTCGTAGTAGCTTCGTGGTCTCGCCCTTCGGGTCGTAGATGGCGAGTTTGGCGAGCATTCTCATCCGTGGCGGAGGAGGCAGCACGTGAATGGTGAACTCGTCCTCTTGAGTCTCGACCGCACCGTTGGCTGGCCCCTTTGGGAGTGCGCGAGCTTGCTCGCCGCCTTGACTCGTGCCGAACTCGTTCGGCGTTCGGACTCGCGGCAAGCCGCTCGGGTTCAAAGCGCGAGCAAGCTCGCGCACTCTAAAACCGGACGCGGCGAACTCCACGGTGGCCGTCAAATGGTACATTCCGGCCTTCAGATTCGAGGGAAGGGCGAACGACAGGGGCTGCTTGTGGATGGCGCCGGTGGGCACCTTGAACTTTGCGGTCCCGCCCTTCAGGCCGGAAAGGGGGCCCAGCGACCAGGAGCACTCGCAATCCACCGATTCGCGGCTGTTGTTGACCACGATGAGCTGCTTCTGCACGGTTTCCCCAGCCCGGAAGTTGTGGCCCTTCTCGGTGAACTCGTCCACCTTGCCGCCGATGTACGCCAGCAGATGCCGGTTGTTGCGAATGAGCGCCCGCCCGCCGGTGGTCGGCTCCCAATCCGAGTCCTCGAAGGCCAGGTCCCTGCGCTCGTAGCGCTGATCGACGAAGTCGGCGCTGTAACCCGGACGCTGCAGGTTGTCCCAATCGGTCTTGAGATCGACCCGCTCCCTTTTCACGCCCTCGCGGAGTCGCCAAAAAACCGAATGCGTCTCCCAGGGGCTGATTCCCGAGACCCCCCACGTCCGAAACGCGCGCCAGTTGTCGGCGGTGTACTGCGCCCAGACCCGCTGCTGGTCCTCGAAACCGGGGTTCGTCGAGCCCATCGGATACGGGTAGTCCCAGCGGTGCCACAACTGCCTGGCCTTGACCTTTTGCGCCTCCCAGCGCAGGTTCCTCTTCTCGGCTTCGCTGATGCTGAAGGCGGCATCGCCCAAAAACTGCGCGTTCCACTCCGCCATGCAGTAGTCCCACGGCACCATCGCGCTTCCAAACGAGCGCTGGCCCTGGTACCAGCCGCGGTACATCGACCAATCCCACGAGAAGGGAACCCCGTACTCGACCGTGAACGCCGGCTTCACCCCTTGAGTGGCCCAGTGCTCGAACCAGTCGTCGAGTTCCTGAATTGGCGCCATATTCACGTAGAAGTTCATCGTGTGCATGGAGCCGAGGTTGCCCGAGGAGTGGTGGTACACGATGCGGCTGGGATCGAGGTTGCCGATGATCGCCTCGGCCCGCACGGCCTTCCTCATGTTGTTCAGCGCCCAGTTGTCGCGCTTGTCGTAGACCCCGTCGATCAGGTCCGGGTTCATGTCCTCGTTGTAGCCGCAGGCGTTGTGGCTGGTCGAGTAGGCGATCACGCTGGGATGGCTTCCCGCAACCTGAGCGAAGAACGCGGCGTGCCGTGCGTAGTCGTTGGTCTGTTCGGCGTTCTGAGCGGACCAGTCGTAGTTGCCGAAGTGCGGCTGGGTAAACGCGACGAGCAGGCCGACATCGTCCGCCGCCCGCAGGATCTCCTCGAAGGACAGGTACGAGCCCGGGTTGCAGTCGTAGTTGTGCGTGTACACCATGTTGATGCCGAAGCTCTTCAGCCTCCGCATCGACTCCTTGGCGCCCTCGTAGCTCGAGAGTCCGGCGCTGACCTGCGCGTTGTCCATCGGCACGCAAGACCAGAAGATCCGGGTGCCGTTGAGCATGAAGTCCCGCCCGTCGATCCAGAGTTCGCGGAACCCGAAGCGCTTGGGCGCCTGCACGTCGAGGGCCTTGTCGGCGGCATCGAGCAGCGTCAACTCCATGTCGTACTGGTTCTGCGGGGTATGGATGTCCCACAGCTTCCCGGGCTTCCAGGATCGAACGAGCGTCGCACGGCCTTCGGTGCCCCTGAAGGGGTCGCCGGTCAGGGTTTGCACGGGTTGTCCCTGGTCCGTGATCTTCGCCTGCAGGCGGTAGGTTTGGGAGGGGTCCAAAGCTGCCAGGTCGGCGCGAACGGTCACCGTCCAGTTGCGCACCGAGGGCTGCACGTCGAACCGTTCGATCCTCGCCTTGGCCGGGGAGCTGACGAGGTACACGTCGCCGCAGAGCCCCCGCCGCGGGACAGTCGCCTTCATCTGCTTTGCGGAGTTGGTGTCGCTGTAGGACGCGATTACGCCGCTCAGGGGAAGCGCGACGAGCTGGATCGAGAGGGTGTGCGTCTCACCCGGCTTGAGTTTGTCGGTGAGTTCGACCTCTCCCGAGGGGAACGAGATGTGGCCCGCCCTTTCGCCGTCGACGAACACGATCGCGAGTGAGTTGACGTACGCGCCGGCAAGCGTGATGCGCCGGCCCTCCCAGCCGCGAGGCACGGTGAACTCGCGCTGGTACCAGGCGGTGGTGAGCGCGCCCATGTTGACGCCCTTCCAGCTCGGATGCGGGATCACGGCCTGGGAGTCCTTCTGCATGTAGTCCGAGATCCCCGGCCAGCAACCGGGCACCTTGAACCAGCCCCATCCGCCCTCGGGGACGATCTCGCCCGCCTCCTGGGCGGGTTGCCACCGCCACAGGCCGTTGAGGCAGATGCGCTCCCGGGTCGGCGTGGTCTCCCGCCAGGCCTTCTCCAAGGCCCATTCGTTCCTCACGCCGAGCGGAAGCGCCGCTACTTGAGGGGTGTGGAGATGCCCTCCTCGCACAGATTCAGCCGTTCCTTCGCCATGAACCGGAAGCGCCCACAGGGCCAGCAAGGCGAAGGGAAGGGCGACCGCTACGACAAGCGCCGACACCACAAAGGGGCGGGCGATCTTGCGGCTGGCTGAAAGGCGATTCCCAAGATCAGGTCTTTCCGCTGGCATCTCGCTACCCGGCACGTGGTTTACCCGACCCACGCAGCAAGCGGTCCAAGGGGAATCGGACGCAGGGCGGTGTTGTCGCCCCGGTTGTTGCCGGGCGCTCACGAATCCTGAAGGGATTCCATACGGTAGCCCAGGGTTGGACCGCTCCGGCGGACCTACCCTGGGGTTTTTGGGGATCGGATCCAGTCAACCCTGGCGGGCTTGCGCATTTCGGCATTCGGCCCGCGGAAAGCGACGCAATCCCGTTGGGATTGTCCGCCGTCAAGATGCCGTTCGCCCTGTCTGAGTCGAGCCGCATTCCTCGGGGCATTCGAACCACAACCCGCAGAGAGCAGCGGAGAGCCGAACCAAAGGTGTCCGCTCCGAAGGCAATGGCCTTCAATGATCGGAGCTGTGTCGGCCTGGTTCATCGCTGCGCACTCCTCCGCGAGCCAACTCCCGCCCTTCCCAGCAAATGCGGCGTAACATGGGGTCGTGATCGCGTTGCTTGCCGCGCTGTGTCTTGCGGGAACCCCTGGCATCCAGGGGAAGACGCTGTTGGAGCAGATCGTGCCCCACCCGACGGGCAACAACGGGTACGAGGAGTATCTGCGGGCCGCCCAAATTCTACGCGATCCGGGCGCGGGCATCTTCCTTTGGTGGCCCGAATGGGCGCCTTCCGGCGACGCGCTGGCGGCGTACCGAGCCGAGTGGGCGAGGCTCTCGAAGTTGAGCTTGCTCGAGGTGAGGCGTGAGGCGGTAAAGCGGTTCGGCAGAGCGCTGGATCTGGTGCGGCAGGGCAACGCGAAACCCATCCAACTCCCACTTGGGGGTTCGCCGATGGACACGTTTCCAAGGGAGTTCAAGGCGATAGCCAAGTTCGCCAGGATGGATGCCTACGTCCGCTGGGCCGACGGAGATTCTCGGGGCGCCACAGACACGCTTCTGCAATGCCTGACGTTCTCGTCGCGGGCGCTGCCCGACTCCATAATCTCGTATCTGGTGGGAATCGCCATCGATTCGGTCCTCCTCGCGGGCTTCGAGGAACGTCTCGCTCTGCTCTCAGAACACGATGCTCGGGCATTGATCGACCATGCGACCCTGCTGCTGAAGTCCCCCTCGCGGTTGCTGTCAGCCATCCGGGGGGAGCGACAAGTCCAAATCGCCCGTTTGAACGAGTTACCCGTCGAACTCGAGCAGGGCCGGGGATCGGATTCGGAGGACCCTCTAATCCGCTACCTCGGCTCCCTCAACGCGGCTCAGCGGGCGCAGTTGGTGCGGCTCGCGAGGGCGGGTGCCGAGGAGGGCTACCAGAAGTCCCTTCAACTGCTCTCGCGCCCGGAGTCGGAGTGGGTGTTCGAACAGCCCGAGGAGCCTGAATCGCCGGAGACGCCCCAGACCGTGGAGGAAGCCGCCGCGTGGTTTACAGGGCCGTTTCCGACCTTGATGCCCAACCTCTGCCGGGCATCTGCGACGAACATGACGCAGTTCCGATTGCTAAGGTTGGCGGCCCGCGTGATCGCGTTCCAGTGGCAGCACGAGCGTCTGCCGCCGACCCTTGAGGACGCTGCACCTGCGGAAGAGATTGCCGACCCGTTGACGGGGGACAAGTTCCAGTACACCCCCATGGGGGAGACCTTCCGCGTGTTTTCGAAGGGCGTCAAGGCGACGGGCGAGATCGATATCCGCTACCGCAGGGCTGTAGGCGGCCGCGGGCCGCCTCCACCGTAGTTGTGCGTCAGACGCAATCGTCCGCATGGGGTGGTGGCGCGAAGTGCTTTGGAGTCCTATGCAATGCAGGCTTCGTTTCTTGCCGTCGTGCGAAGATTTCGTCCGCCTTCGTAGCCGCGATCGTCCCGATTGTCGGTCAGGCCCGAGAGGTGCGCCCCTCCAGGGCTTTCGTTGTCGGCGATCCAAACCCAGGACGTTGCCCTGGGCTGTATTGGGGCGACCCTTCGGGCCTCGAGTCGTCAGTCGTCAGTCGTCAGTCGTCAATCGTCAGTCGTCAGTTGCGGCTCCGCGTGAGGTCCCATATCGGCCGCAGTCGCTCGTTTTGAGGTGGCCGAGACATTGCCTGTTCCAAGGTCTCGCCATTGTCCATCCGGTAGCGAAGCGCCTTGTGAGTAACAAGGCACCGAGGATCCTGCTCCCAAGCATAAAGGGACTTCGACTCTCCGAACGCCTCGACGTTTCGGTGGCCGACGGCGGGCACCGTCGCGATCGCGTCTTCGAGTGCCCAATTCTTCTTCAGGCGGGTTCGAAGGCGAAGATAGGGCACTTGGCAGCGAGGATCATCGGCCCACTCCCGAAGCGTCTTACTTTCGCCAAACGCTTCGAGACGGGCTTCCCGTCCATTGGGCAGAACGCTGCACCACTTCGCAGCGGCACAAGCGCTCCGGCGTCCCGGCGAGCCCTCGCTGAGCGGAGCCACGGATAAGGCACCGACAATCTCCCATCCACGGTCGACACGCTGTAAGAGCGTTCCGTATGAAACGACGCACCTCGAGTCCTTTGACCACGCCGCCGAAGACTTCGTCTCGCCAAACGCGGTGAACTCACGCTCATGGTTTCCAAGAGTCTTTGTGATTGCTGTGGCCGGTTTCACTCCTTTCGCGAGTCTCATTCGGAGCGCGCTGAGCGGCACGACACAACGTGGGTCTTCGGCCCATTGATTCGCGGTAAGCGACTGACCGAAGGCGGACCACTTCTTTCCGGTTCGAGATCGCTGCGGGGAGAACTTCCATGCCGGCCGCGTCAGGGCCCCTTCGACAGATTCGCCCCGAGCGAGGCGACCTCTGAGTGTCCTTTCCGGGACGGCGCATCGCGGATCGTTGGCCCACATGCTAACAGTCTTTCGTTCTCCGAAAGCTCTACGCAAGTGTTCGTCATTGGCGGGACAGGTCAGCGCCCGTTCCAATGAAAACCCGCGACGAAGCCGACGATCCACGGCCGAGCCGCAGACAAGACAACGGGAGTCCTCCTTCCATTCACGGAGTGTCTTTTCCTCCCCGAATGCTGCGACCACTTTGGAACGATGCCAGCTCATAGGAACTCCACTTTCGGCGATGTTGGTATCCCTGAATTTACAGCGAGGAACCGCATTTTCCGGGCTGACACATCTTCATCCTCCTGCTGATGATACGCGCCTCCGGCGGACATGCATTGGATCCGCCTGCTTTGAGGTTCAACAAGAGTGCAGACCGGAGACGTCTCGGACCGGCAATCGGGACGATCGCGGCCACGAGGGGGCCGGACCGGCAATCGGGACGATCGCGGCCACGAGGGGGGACGGACCGGCAATCGGGACGATCGCGGCCACGAAGGACTCCAGAGGCCAGCTGGGCTTTACTTGGCCCGGTAGCGCACCTCGTGGACCACCTGGCCGCCACCGTAGCCGCCGATTACGGCGAGCCTTGAGACCACGGCCTTCGGGTTGGGATCCGAGGTGTAGGCCTGGGGCTGGCCGTCCAGCAGAAGCCACACCTCCCCCGCGCGGCGGGTGAGCTGGATCGTGTGCTCGCCGGGTGTCATGAAGCGCTCTCCGTCACCCTTCTCGTTCCCGAACACCCTTATGCGCGTGATGGTGTTCCCGTAGCCGCCAATGAACCCCACGTAGTCCCTCCCGGCCGACATGGGCTCGTTGGCGGCGGTGAACGCGCCGAGCACCGCGTCTTGCTTCGCCTCGATCCGCACCCACAGGTCGAATTCCGTCGCGGCGAGGCCTTCCACGTACAAGGCCCGCTCCTCCTGGCCTTCGTAGGAGAGCCGTGCGCCCTCCACCTTCCACCCCTCCTGAGCCTTTAGCCCAGTGTCGCCGGGCCTCAGCACCACCACGTCGGGCCCAGTCCCAAGCTCGGCAGGCGAAACGGGTGGCCTCGGCGCTGCCCCTCGCGACTCGAGCATGCGGCAGTAGAAGGGACGGTAGGGTTCGTACACCGAGTAGCCCCTGCCGAGCGTGTCGAACAGGGAGAGCACGACCCCGATCTCGCGCCCGCCGCGATCCCAGAACCACTGCCCCTCGCCCCGGTTCGGCAGCTTGAACTCGAAAACCGTCGTCCCGTCGGGTTCGGAGGACGTCTTCCACACGAGGCCGGCCAGCGGCAGGAAGCTCTTGCGGACGTCGATCTTCTCGCCCTCGCGGAACACCTCGAACCCCAGCACGCCCTGTCCCGAATACACGCCGAAGCCCTCGCCGTCCAGGGTCACGTTCGCCCGCTTCCAAGGGCCGGAGAGCCGCAGGAGCCCGTAGTAGCCGTCGTCGTCGTGCAGGTGCTTGTACTCGAGCAAAAGCCCGTCCCGGCGCACCGTCCCGCAGGGAGGCACCGGGTTCCACTCGGAGGCGTCCCCATCGATAGACGCCGCGCCGGGATAGATGAAGGGCGCCCAGGGGTAGAGCGGATAGGGGTCGACGCCGTCTGGCAGGCCGTCGCCGTCGGTGTCCGGTTTCGTCGGATTGGGCTTTACCGCCTGGAAGGCAGGCTTGATCCACGTGGGCTGCAGGGGCGCCGGGGCCCAGTTGCTGAGCATCGCTTTCTCCAGATCGCCCATCGCGCCGTCGGTCGCGCGCTTCTTCGGGTCGCTGCCGAAGCGCTTCTCGTCCAGGGGCAGACGCGGGTCGTCGTCCGGAAACCCGTCGGCGTCGGCGTCGCGGACCGTGATCGTGTACCCGAAGTACAGGCGCAGCCACTGGGCGTCGCTTAGCGTGCGGTCCCAGAACGCCATACCGTCCCAGTGCTCGCCGTGGCGGCCGCTGGTGCTCCACGCCCACTCGTCGAACGTGCCGTCAGGCTTGGCGGTCCGCTTCCTGGGGGCGTAGTGGTTGAACACGATCCGCTCATCCTCGCGGAACGCCAGCGAGAACTGGCCGTGCGACTCGAGGTCGTGGTGGAACTCATGCGTGGCCAGCCAGGCGATGTCGCCCCCGCCCAGGAACTGGGAACGACCGGGGAAGCCTTGAGGGAGGGAGTCCACGCCGTAGGTGCCGCCGCCGCTGTTGTAGAACTCCCACTGCTTGGCGCTGGCGTTCCAGCGGCGTGCGCAGGCGAGCTCGACCTGCCCGGAGTACGGCCGCGCCTCGACCACGGGTTCGGTGTTGACGCGAAGCGGGTCCTTCGTGTCGAGGACCGTGAACGCGCCGCCGCCGGGTCCTTCGTAATCCTTCTTCGGCCAGCTTCGGCAGGGGATCCAGCCCTTGTAGAACGCATCGGCGTTCGCGGGCTCCTCGCTCCAGCGCTGCCACCGGTCGTCTACAAAGAACCGGTAGTCCACCCACAGACGCATGCCGCTGGCGACCCACAAGAACCGTGCGGACACCGCGAACTCGTCCTTGATCTTCTGGATCTCGGCCTCCGTGAGTTTGGCGGGCTGCGGGGCGATCGCGCCGTTCTCGTTGTGGGCCGAAGCCACGTTGATCACGTTGGGCATGATCAGCACCTTGATCGGCAGATGGATGACGGTCCTCTGCCCGGCGGGCGCGAGGGTGGACACCGCGTACTCGCGGCTCCAGGAGGGCGTGGCTCCCCAGTTCTTCTCTTCCCTCGTGGGCTTCGCGCCGGGATCGGAGATTCGGTAGAAGTGCCTTCTGCCGGGCTTCAGGCCAGCGACCGTGATGG
>CAYJMZ010000090.1:0-1963 GCA_964370995.1 uncultured Fimbriimonadaceae bacterium
TTCCGCTGGCGAGGCTGCAACATCGCCCCCACCGCCTTCACGAGTTGCCCGCTCGTTTGTAGCCTCGACAGCTGAAGCTACCGAGGCATGAGAGGCACCCGATTGTCGGTCCGCCCGGGACACACGCCGGGAGGGGGCGCGGACCGTCAATCGGGACGATCGCGGCTACGGGGGACCGATCGCGGCGTCTGCGGGTGATTCTTCGGAGGCAACGTTGCCCGCAGCGGACCGACGTGACCTGCCCCGGAAACCTTTCGCGAATAGTCGAGCCAAATGCCGAGGCACCAGGTAACTTTCCGTCACCGTGCGCGCACCCGATGGAGCCATCCCCTTCGATGCCGGTCATCCCGCCGGGACGGTGCTGGGCGAGCGGTTCGTGGTGCAGGGGACCTTGGGCAGGGGCGGCTTTGCGTTCGCGTACGACGCCCGCGACCTTGAGTTGGGCGATGCGTGCGTCGTCAAGGAATTGGCCCCGGCGGGGGTGTCGCGCGACCCCGATGGGACCCTGAGGCTGGACGCCTTGGGCGCGGATCGTGCCGAACGCCTTCGGCAGCGCTTTCTGGAGGAGGCCGCGACCATCGGCCGGCTGAAGGCTCCGGGGGTTCTGCCGATCCGCGCGTCGTTCCGAGCGTTTGGCACCGCGTACTTCGCGACGGACACCGTTCCCGGCGCCGAGACGCTTCAGGATCTGCTGGACCGCGAGGGACACCTGCCCCCGGACTCGGCGATGGACATCGTGTACCAGCTCATGGAAACCCTGGACGCCGTGCACGTTCAGGGATATCTCCATCGCGACGTGAAACCCTCCAACGTGCTGATCGACCCGCGAGGGCGGTGCACCTTGATCGACTTCGGCGCTGCGCGCGAGTGGATCGCCGACCACGCGGACCAGCACACCGTGCTCTACACGCCGGGCTACGCGCCGCTCGAGCAGCTCTCCGAGCGAAGCAGGCGCGGCCCGGCGACGGACCTTTACGCCCTGTGCGCCACCGCGTACCACATGATTACCGGGCGGATTCCAACCAGTGCGGCAGACCGAGCCGCCGGAATGCCCCTGGAGTCGCTCGAAGCGCTCCGCCCCGGCATCGACCCGTCGATCGCCCACGCAATGGAGGCCGGCCTCCGGTTGCGTTACGACGAGCGGCCCCCGGATGTGTCCGCTCTCGGAGAGCTACTCGCCGCGACACCTCGTGTCGGTGGGCCGCGCGCCCTGGAGGCCTGTGACGAGGTTCGGACGCGCCTCAACGCGTTCAAATGGGCGCGCAACGCGTGCCCCGGGTGCGAGGGTCCCCTCGATCACCCCCGGCCAGCCCGAAGCGGCACGTGCCCCGTGTGCCGCGGCGGGCAGATCCGCGCGCGCGACCTTGCGGCGAGCCGCTGCCCCCACTGCACGAGCGGCGTGCTGCACCCCGTCGACAACACCGGCCCCCTATCGGTGTGCCCGGCATGCGGCACGGGACGCCTTTCGCGCCCGAGACGCGGCCATCCGACGTGCCCCGACTGCGGCGCGGAGTTCGACATGTCGTTTGGGGGCGCCACCCTCCTGTCGGGCCCGGACACGGTACGCCACCCCTACGCCGAATGGCGCCGCCTGTGCGATCGGAGCGAGCAGACCGCTTGGTGCGACGTGTGTCCCGCCCAGTTCGACCTCCTGGCAGACGGGCGCTGGCGGCAGGTCGTGCCGGACACCTCCAAGTGGGGCGCGCTGTTTGCCGAGGAGTGGGCTCGGGTTGCCGCAGGCTTCGACCCCGAGGCCGGGAACGCAGAGTGCGACCGCTGCGGCGCGGAGTACTTCCGCGAGGACGACGCCACCACGCTCATCGGGGCGCCAACGGATCCCTTCGGGTTCGCCGGGCGCCACTCGGGGCGACGCCTCGACAATGCCGACCTTCCTTGGATGGCCGCCGGCAAGGAGAGCGCGCATCCGGGTCCCACGTGCGCAAAGTGCGGCACCGAGTTCGAC
>CAYJMZ010000090.1:1973-9921 GCA_964370995.1 uncultured Fimbriimonadaceae bacterium
GCACCCACCCGTCGCTCGCCCGGCACGCGGGGCGCCCCCTGAGCCTGGAGGATTGGCACCGGCTGGCCAACGGCCTGCCCACCGTCGCCGAGGAGCCCGCCTTCGAGGTGCAGTTCGACGCCGCGATGCAGGCCGCGTACCGCGACGCGTCGCTGCCGTTCGACTCTCGCGAGCCCCACCTCCTATGGCGCAGCCGCGCCGCACGCCTCGCGCAAGGCCCCGGTGGACTTGAAATCGCCGCCGAGGGCCGACTCACCATCACCGAGTCCACCGTCGTGTTCGCATTCGGGCTCAAACGCTGGCGAGTTCCCTTCGACGCCCTGCTGGACGTGTTCGAGCGGGACGAGGCCGTGTGGCTCTCGCTCGCCAGCTACACGGAACCCACGATCTTCGAAGTCGAGGACACCGAGTGGACGACCCTGCCTGCGTCGGGCAAACGCACGATTCTGCTGGGAGCGCACGACCTCGCCGCCCGCCTGCGGGTCGCACGGGGATTGCGGGGCCCGTAGTCGTTGGTCGTTTGTCGTTGGTCGTTGGTCGTTCAGATTGGACTAAACACATTCGGGCTGTTTGACCTGACCCATCTGATCTGCTCCGGATCTGAACGACCAACGACCAACGACCAACGACAAACGACCAACGACAAACGACGAACGACGCCCCCCCTACGCCTCCACGGCCGTACGGTGCCTGAGCGGAACGACGGGGAGATCCAGCGTTCCCTGCCCCTCGGAGGTGATACGCAGGAGGCGGTCGAGGATCACCTTGATCGAACCCGCCACCGGGAACGCCACCAGCATCCCCAGAGCGCCGAACAGCGCCGCCCCGCTGAACACCACGAAGAAGCTCACGATCGGCCGAAGCCCCACGGAGTCGCCGACCACGCGCGTGTACACCAGGGGGTCGAACGCCAGCATCACCACGAAGTAGATGCCCGTGACCGCCAAGGCAAACGTCCACGGCGCCCCCATCTCGAACATCACGTTCCCCGTGCGGCCGGCAAGGCCCGTCACCAACAACAACAGACACGCGTTCATGATGGGCCCCACGTATGGGATCAGATACAGCAGGGCGAACAGCACGGCCAGCAGGATCGCGTAGGGCGCGCCCAGCAGCGTCAGGAGCACACTCGCGATCACCGCATACCACAGCAGCACGATCGTGACGCCGCGCAGGTACTTGGCGAACACCTGTCCAATGTCGCCCAGCATCGACACGGTGTCGGCGCGGATCGTCGGCGGAATCCACGTCACTGACCGGCGTTTGAGGCGGTCCAGGTCAAACAGGATCAAGAACGCGAACACCGGGGTGAACAGCATCAGAAGCACCTGGCTGCTCACCGCGCCCACAAGGCCCACAAAACCGCTGAAGAACCCCTGCAGCGAGCTCGCCAGTTGCTTCTGCTGCGGCTCGACGTACCGCTGGATCAGTTCGCGCCGATCGCTCGGCAGGCCAAGCCGCTCCATCGTGCGCGCGTTGGCGGCGAGGAAACGATCGACCGGCGACACGTCTTGGCTGCCCTGGGCCTGCTGCACCGGGTTCCAACGCACGAAGAAGTTGTCGTTGGGATTCTCGGCGGTCAACTGCTGGCTGTACGTGCCCACCCGCGTGCTGAACGCGCTGAACTGGCGGCTCACGACGGGCGTCAGCCAGATCGCGGCGGCGACGAACACCACCAGGAACGCCCCAAACACGGTCATGATCGCACGCGCAGGCGTGTAGCCCCGAAGGCGCAACTTGGTGATCGTGGGTTCGAGGAGCAGGGCGATCAGAAACGCGACGGCAAAGGGCGCCAGAATGCTCCGAACCGAGAAAACGAACCCGAGGGCGACCACAACGAGGGCCGCCCACAGGGTGATTCGCCAGCCAAGCATGGCTGTCGCGGGCTGTTAGGCGCCCACTTCCTCGGCGTCCTCGATGGGCGACCTCTTGGCCTTCTGCTCGGCGATCCATGCGTCGGACTTGGCCTTCAACTGCTTGAACTTCTCTGCGAGCTGTTCGCGCGTTTCCGGCCCAGCCTTCGGCGCGAACAGTAGCCCTGCAGCAGCGCCGATAATCGCGCCTAGACCGACCCCGGCCAGCATGAACAACAGTACATTCTTCTCATCGGACTCGCTCATCGTGTCAACCTCCAATTCTTTGTGCTTCATTCTACGCTTTCCACGCCCGGTTCTTGGCTCGCGTGTGCGGGGCAAATCACGCCGCCCGCCACCACGCTCTTGCCCTTGTATGCTACTGCGATCTGCCCCGGGGTCACCGCCTTTACTGGTTCGTCAAACTCCAATCGCGGGCGCTTACCCCCGTACAAGGTCGCCGGGCGAGGGTCCATATTGTACCGGACCTTGGCGTCCACACGGGTTCGCGCCGGGCCTTCTTCCCCACCGGCCCACACGATCTGCTCAAGGTCGGCGTGGCGCTGCATGAGACCGCTCTCGGAGCCGACGACCACGCGGCCCGTGGCAGGCTCGAGTCGAAGCACGTACATGGCCTGGCCATCCTTCGACGCCACGCCGAGGCCGCGGCGCTGGCCGACCGTGAACCCCGCAACGCCCGCGTGCTCGCCCAGGTGCCGTCCGTCGGCATCGACGACCTCCCCGGGTCGCATCGTTTCGGGGCGGGTGCGCCGCAGGAACTCGGCGTAACCCCCGGCCTCGCTCACGAAGCAGATCTCCTGGGAGTCCGGCTTGTCGGCAACGCCCAGGCCCCATGTGCGCGCCAGGGCCCGCGTCCGCTCCTTGTCGGCGAGTTCGCCCAGCGGGAAGTACGCGGCCGCCAGCTGCTGCTGCGAGAGCATGTACAGCACGTAGCTCTGGTCCTTTGCCTCGCCACGCGCCCGCATGAGGCGCCAGCGACCCGTGGCGGCGTCCCGGCGCGTGCGCGCGTAGTGGCCGGTCGCCAGCCGCGCACAGCCGAACTCGCGCATCTTGGCGAGCAGCATCTCGAACTTCACGGTGCGGTTGCACTCCACGCACGGGTTCGGGGTGCGCCCCCGCGCATACTCGTCGCCGAAGTGCCGGATCACAGACTCGCGGAACGCCTCGCGAAAGTTCACCACGTAGTGCGGGATGCCAAGGGTCTTGGCCACGCGCCTCGCGTCCTCCACCGCCCCCAGAGAGCAACACCCCGCATGCCTGGAATCGGTCTGGCTCTCCTGCCAGATCTGCATCGTGACCCCGATGACGTCGTACCCCCGCTGCACCAGAAGTGCCGCAACGACGCTGGAGTCCACACCGCCGGACATCGCCACGAGGATCGGCTTGCCCCCCTGGCGGCGCGTCGGAATCGGCGCCACCTCGATCACTTGCCCGGGCCCTCGAGCAACGGCTTGAAGCGGCCCCCCATCAGCACCTCGTTCAGGGTGCGCACGTTGGCGATCTCGAAATGCCCCTCGTCGTCGATCACCACGAAGGTGGGCGTCTCCATGAATCCCGCGTTGTTGCACGCGCGCAGGTCGGCCTGAATCCGTGCGTAGACGGGGTCGTTCGCGTCCTCGATGCGCGTGCGAAGCTTGTCCAAGTCGAGTCCGAGACTCTGCGCCATTCCGTAGAGCTCCTCCATCTGCGAGGGGCTTGCCTCTCCGCCGTACACGACGTCGAGAAACTGCCAGAACTTGCCGGTCTCGGCCGCGTACTCGGCGATGAACGCCGCGGGCAGGCTCAGGAAGTGCTCCGGCTTGTCGTAGAGCGGATAGTGGCGGAACGCGATGCGAAGCGTCCTCGGGAACTTCTGCTGCAGCTTGTGCAGTTCGGGATACGACGTGCGGCACGCCGCGCACATGAGGTCGCCGAACTCCACCACGGTCACCGCCGCACGCTCCGGGCCGATCGCGTGCATCGTCGTCGGCGCAAAGTCCTCGGCCTTGAGCTTGGAAACCGCCACGCGGTCGTACGCGGTCTTCCCCGCCTGCTTGAGCATGCCGACGCCCATCATCGTGAGCGATACGACCAGTGCAATGGCCAATCCGGCCAGGAGCGGCGTGTCCTTCGCGGGCGAAGCCGGCACGGGCGCCTCGAACCCGGCGGCGCGCTGGGCCAGGAGGGCGTACACCACGAGCGTCGCCAGCATGATCACCGCCGAAGCAAGGCACCACACGCACGTGGCGCGAATCACGGTGAGCGCATACAGGGTGAGCCCCACGCTGGTCACCGCGCCGGCGGCCGCCACCACATACCCGACGCCCACCAGCTTCGCCGAAGCCTCGACCCCCCGCCTAGACCGCATCCAGGCGAGCACGGCCAGCAACGCGTACCCCGCGAAGCCCACGTAGGCCACGTGCACGCCGAACCACGTCGAACTCGGGTGGTTCTGAACCGTTTCGCAGCCCGCGGAGACCCCGCAGGGCACGACGATGTTCAGCAAGGGGCCCAGGCTGAGCACCCCGGCGACGAAAAGCCCGGCGAACGCCAAAACAAGGGTGATTCGGTTGAGGAGGGTCGAGCTCATGCGGGGTTGATTATACTGGTGCCCCCACGGGTCCTTAGGGAGGGTCGAAGGTATTCTGGCGGTTCAGTCTTCAACCGCGGCGCAAGCCCGAGCGTTCCCCCGCATGCAACAAACCCTCATCCGCCCCGGTGCCCTCGCGCAGCCGGTTGGCAAGAAGCGCGGCACGTTCCACGTGCACACGTGGGGGTGCCAGATGAACGTCGAGGACAGCGAGCAGATCGGGCTGTACCTGCGCGAGATCGGGTTCGAGCCGGCGCGGTCGCTTCACATGGCCCACGTGATCCTGCTCAACACCTGCAGCGTGCGCAAGAAGCCCGAGGACAAGGCGTTCTCGCTGCTCGGCGAGCTCGCCGAGTTGAAGCAGGCCCGCCCGGAGATCATCGTGGGTGTGTGCGGCTGCATGGCTCAGCTGCGCGCGGACGAGATTCGAAAACGGAACCCGTTCGTGGACTTCGTGGTCGGCACCGGCCAGATCGCGCAGATTCCCGCCCTCGTCGAGGAGGCCGCCCAATCGCGGCGCTTCGCCAAGCGGCTCGAACTGCCTGATCGCAAGGGCGCGGTGGTCACCGACATCCCCCGGCGCGCGATCGGACGCGAAGGCAAGCTCAAGGCGTTCGTTCCCATCCAATACGGTTGCGACAAGTTCTGCACGTTTTGCATCGTGCCCACCACGCGCGGACGCGAGCGAAGCCGCCCCACTGGGGAGATCGTCGCCGAAGTGCGGGCCCTCGCCGCCAACGGCACGCGCGAGATCACCCTGCTTGGGCAGACCGTGAACAGCTACGGAAAGAACCTCGCCGAGGGCCAGGTGCCGTTCAGCAAGCTCCTGCTTCTGCTGGCCGGCACCCCAGGCCTCGAGCGCATCCGCTACACCAGCCCGTACCCGCGCGACTTCACCGCCGAGCTCATCGAAACGATCCGCGACTGTCCGCAGGTCATGGAGCACTGCCATCTCCCGCTCCAATCCGGCCACGACGCGGTGCTCCAGCGCATGCACAGGCTGTACACCGTCGAGGGGTTCCTCCAGATCGTCGCTGACATGCGCGCCGCCGTTCCGGGCATGGGACTGACAACCGATGTCATTGTCGGATTCCCAGGGGAGACCGACGACGAGTTCGAGGCGACCCTCGACGTGGTGCGGCGCGTGCGGTTCGACGGCGCGTTCATGTTCTCGTACTCGCCCCGCCCCGGCACCCCCGCCGCGACCATGGAGCAGGTGCCCCCCGCCGTCAAGAAGCTCCGCCTGCAGACCCTGATCGACGCGCAGAACGCCATCGCGTGCGAGAAGAACGCCGCATGCGTGGGTTCCACCTTCGAGGTGCTGGTCGAGGGGCCCTCGCCAAAGGACGCGCGCCGCCTGCAGGGGTACACGCGCCAGTTCCGCATGGTGCACTTCGACGGCCCCGCCGAACTGCGCGGCCAGTTGGTGCACGTGCAGGCCACCGAAGCCCACCTCTGGGGCCTCTCCGGCCGCCTCGTGTAGATTCGGCTCAATCCTCTCAACCCCATTCCCCGCCTAGCACTGGGGATCAACGCTGGATCCAACTCAATCCTCAATCCTCAATCCTCTCCCCCCGACGACATTCTTGCCAATTTCGGCGTAGGAGTTCCTGGGTGGTGTTCAACACGCCGCCCATCAGGAGGTTGAAGGAAATGAAACTACCGATCGTATGGGCCGCATTGGCCACCCTCGTCATGGCCGGAGCACTTGTCGGCTGCGGGGAAAAGGCCGCCGAGCCTGCCACCGCGCCACCTGCCGCCACGCCCTCCAAAGGTGCAATGAACGACACCTCGGGCGGCATGGAGAACGCCTCGATCGTGGACTACACCAACGACAAGGGCGAGGTGATCTGCCCGGTCAAGGGCGACGTCATCCCCGACAAGACCAAGGCCGTGGACCACCAGGACTACAAGGGCAAGCGCTACTACTTCTGCTGCGCCGGCTGCCCCGAAGAGTTCAAGGCCGACCCGGCGAAGTTCGCGAAGACGTAAGGGCCGTCGTGTAGAGTGGGGGCGGAGGCAACGCGCTTGATCCGCACGCTTACGCTCATCGCCCTCGCCCTTCTGCTGATCCGCGTGGCCGTGGTCGCGACCCGGTCCCCTGTCGACCCGCCGACCGGGGGCCGCGTCGAGATCGAGATGAGCGTGTGGGGCATGCCGTTTGAGAACGATCTCTACACCAAGATCTACATCCCCGAGTTCGAGCGCCTCAACCCGGGCATCAAGGTGCGGTTCCACCACTTCGAGGACTACGGAAACCGCATTCGCCTGTCGTTCGCGGGCGACATCGCGCCGGACGTGATGCGCGAGGGCTCGGAAGGCGGGGTGTCATGGATTCGGCGGGGGATGAACCTGCCCCTGGACCAGTACATCGACGGGCCGGACGGCATCGATCGCGCCGACTTCATCCCGATCCTGTGGGACTTCCTCAAGTTCGAAGGCAAGACCTACGGCGTGCCGCAGGACATCAACATCATGGCCCTGTACTACAACAAGGACCTGTTCGACAAGGCCGGCATGGCCTATCCCGACACCAACTGGACTTGGGATGACCTGAAGGCCGCCGGCGAGAAGCTCACCCAGGACGCGGATCACGACGGACACCCCGAGGTGCTCGGACTCGACATGGCCTGGGGCGGCTGGGGCTTCCGGCCGTTCCTTTACCAAGCCGGCGGCAAGCTGTGGAGCGAAGACGGCGAGCGCACGGTGATCGACAGTCCCGAGGCGGTCGAGGCGCTGCGCTTCTACAAGAGCCTCATGCAGTCGTACAGCCTGACGCAGTCGGATTCCCAGCGCGGCGGGCTCGGTCCCGACAAGTTCTTCGAGGCGGGCAAGGTCGCGCTGTTCATCGACGGAAGCTGGCGCACGCCGTCGCTCAAGAACAACGCGCCCCAGCTCAACTTCGGGGTCGCCCCGCTCCCTCGGGGAAAGAAGCCGATGTCGGTGAGTTCGTCGTGCTTCTGGGGAATCAGCCGCAAGACTCGCCACCCCGAGGAGGCGTGGAAGCTTGCAAAATTCCTGAGCAGCAAGGAAGCTCTGATTCGGTATTGGCAGTGCCTTTGGGTGGCGCCGCCCGCGCGTTGGTCGTCGCTGCGATCGGAGGGGTTCAAGAACGTGACCGGCGTCAAGGGCCGCATCCCAGGCATCGCCAACGCCCAGGAGTTCAAGGAAAAGTGCGCCTGGGTGCCGCAGGTCCTGGAAAACGGCTGGACCACCATGGAACCCACCAGCCCCTACCTCGACCGCGTGATGCTGCACCTCGGCGAGGCGGTGGACCGGGTGCTGCTACAAAACGCCGACCCCGCCACGGCCCTTCGGGAAGCCGCCCAAAGAGCGAACACCCAGATCGCCCAAGCCCGCGCCTCCGAGGCCGTGGCGGGGGGATGAGGACCCCGCGCGAAGCGCTTTGGAGTGCGGTGGCCCGGCGCCGCTTTGGTACGCATCCCAAGCCGCGAAACACAACTCAGGCGCCACTTCGACTAGCCGGGCGCCCGCAACCCAAAGC
>CAYJMZ010000091.1:0-8193 GCA_964370995.1 uncultured Fimbriimonadaceae bacterium
CGCTTAAGGAGTACTACTCCTGGATCTTCGAAAACTCGGTGCCCGGCCTGCCAGAAGCCGCCGCCGCGAAGAAGATGACCCCCTACCAGTACATGAGCCGCTACGGGGCATTCCTGGTCAAGGACGACGCCTACCACGACGTGGAGCAGGGCTTCAAGACCCCATCCAAGAAGCTCGAACTCTACAGCCCCACCCTGGCCGAGTGGCGCTGGAAGGACCAGGCAATGCCCGGCTACATCCGCACGCACGTGCACCCGGGCGACCAGAAGCCCGGAGAGTTTGAGTTCGTGCTGGTGCCCACTTTCCGAATTCCCACCCTCGTCCACACGCGCTCCGCCAACTCAAAGTGGCTGTATGAACTCTCGAATTCCAACCCCGTGTGGTTCAACCCCGACGACGCGGCTCGGTTGGGGATCAAGACCGGCGATCTGGTGAAGGTGAAGACCCGCATCGGGCACTACGTCAACAAGGCGTGGGTCACCGAGGGCCTGCGGCCTGGCGTCGTGGCGTGCTCGCACCACCTGGGCCGCTGGCGGTTGTTCGACGACCAGGGCACGGACAAGCAGGCTGCCCCCAAGGTCGTGCGCGAGGAAACAGCTCCCGGCAAGTTCCGCTTCCGCCGCGTGGAGGGCATCGGCCCCTACAAGAGCGACGACCCCGACACGGGCCGCATCTGGTGGACCGACGGCGGCGTGCACCAGAACCTCACCTTCGGCGTCCAACCCGACCCCCTGTCCGGCCAACACTGCTGGCACCAACGGGTGGTCGTCGAGAAAGCGGGGAAGGGCGACCAGTATGGCGACGTCGTCGTGGACACCAACGCGTCGATGGACGTGTACCGCGAGTGGGTCCAAAAGACGCGCCCCGCCCCAGGGCCGGGAGGCTTGCGGCGCCCATTGTGGATGGACCGCGTGATCCGCCCGGCGGAGGAGACCTTCTACTTGTAAGGTCCTTGGTAAAGAGAGGGGGTTGGCAAGTGCCGTTTGAGGCTACAATGCCGCCGAGGTGCGACACAACATGCATCGGCTCCTCGTCTCCGGTTTCTTGGCGCTTTCCCTTGCTGGGCTGGTGCTCGCCCAGATCCTCCTCAAGCCTTCTGGGGGGACCTTTCAGACGCTCAGGACGAAGTCGGTCAAGGCCTCGACGAAGATTGACCGGGGGCTCGCGACCACCACCCTCACGCTTGTGTTCTCCAACTCGGCCCAGAACAGGGTCGAAGCGGATTTCGTGTACACGGTTCGCCCCGGCACGCTGGTCACCGGCTTCGCCTACTGGTACGCCAATGAGAAGGTGGTGGCGCGCGTGGTGGAGCGCGAGCGTGCGCTGGAGATCTACGACACGATCACCCGGCCTGGCAAGGATCCGGCACTGGTCGAGTTGATCGGAAAGCGGACCTTTCGCGCGCGGATCTTCCCGATCGAGCCGATGGCCGACCTCAGGGTCGAGTTGAAGATGGTGCAGCCGCTCGAGCACGGACAGACCTTCGTTTTGCCGCTGAAGATGTCCCGTGGCGAGCAGCTAGACAAGCTGGACGTGCGGATAGAGGTGGCACCCGATCCGACGATCTTGCGTGTTCAGACGAGTGTTCCAATGGCGGTTAAGGGCGGCGTGTACACGCTGCGTGCGGAACGCTACCGGCCTCAGGCGGACCTGCGCCTCACGCTCGCCCGGGCGCCTCGCGCGCTGAGGGCGGCGCTCTACGCAGCGAGGTCGGGAGGGAGCGAGGGCTACTTCACACTGTCGCTCACGCCAAGCCGCACCTGGCGGGTGGAGCGGCTGGACATCCGCGGCGTACGGACCTCCGGGGTTCGGGTTCCGACGAGGCTGACGGCGAGCGAGACCGCGCTGCTGACGGGTCGATACAGCGGCAGCGGCCCGGCGACTCTGGTGCTCAAGCCCAGGGGGGCGCCCGCGATCGAGGTGCCGCTGGTGTTCGCGCCCTCGGTCGAGGCAAACCACCCCGGTATGAAGCTGTGGGCCGAAGCGGAAATCGAACGGCTGGGTGAGAGCGAGGGAGTGAGGCACCAGGTGGTGACCCTCAGCACCCGCCACACGATCCCCAGCAAGTTCACGTCTTGGCTGGCGATCCCCGAGGCGGAGCGCCGAGACTTCGAAGAGGAGATCAAGAGGTCGCGGGCCACGCTGGTCGCAAGGCTGCTGGCGAACGAGATCGCAGCGGGCCGTGAGACCGGCGCGCGCGCCCGACAGCTCGATGCCCGGTTGTCGGGAGTCGCCAAGGAGTTGAAGCTCGACAAGCGAGAATTGCTTCAAGAGTTCCTGTGGGGGTACGCCCAGCAGCTTGCCGAGGAACTAAGCCGGGAGATCGAGAAAGGTCATGAGAACGGTGCCAAGGCGAAGGGACAGCTCGCACGGCTCTCCCAGCTGACCAAGTGGACTGACAAAACTCCCAGGAAGTACGTCTCCGATTACCTCTATGAAGCCTATCGTCAGCACTCTGAGTTGCTCGCCAGGGAGATCATCTGGGATCGCAGCCAGGGCGGGGAGGCCAAGAAGCAACGGAAGGAGGTCGAGCGGCTCGCGAAGTGGATCGACACTGAGAGCCCGGTCCGAGAACTTGACACGCTGCTCTGGCGGCGCCTTTGGGAGTTGGCGGCGCTGGCCGGGCGCCGCCGACTGGACGGCACCCCCGAGGGAGCTGAGGCACGCAACGAGATGCAACGCATTGCCGGCAACATGTCCGTGAAGGACGCGCAGAAAAGGCCCGAGCAGATGATCGACACATACCTCAACGAACAGTTGGACGCATTGGCTCGGGCCTATGCACAGGAGGCACTCGCTGGAAGAGAATCGGAGGCGCGGGACGGGGAACTGAGGCGTGCGGCGCTGCGTGTCGGCAAAAGCCGTGACGAGTTCGTGCGCACAGCGATGGCGAGTCCTCTCGCGACATTTCTCAACATGTATGAGAAGGATTCCAGCAAGGTATTCGATCTGCCCGCGCTAGGTGCCGAACGGGCAGCCCGACTCGAGCGCCTGGCCAGCCTGCCGCCGGGTTTCATGGCCCCCACGCTTCAGTTCCAGCTTCAGAGCCGGCAATTCGGCATGGCGGTTCGGGAGTTGGTGCTGGCGACGGAGGTGGGTGAGGATCAAGCGGAACGCCCCCGGCGCATCCGTGCCCTTGCGGAAGATCTCGCCCGGGTACTGCCAAACACGCGGCTGGCGGTTAGTCTCGCCGGCCAGCGCACCTTGCGGGCCCAGCAGCTCGCCGAGGAATACGCGCCCCTCCTCGCCAGGCATGGCCGGGATTGGAAGGCCGCGCGCGATCTGCGGGCAAAGTACGACCGCCTCAAACGGGGGGGCTTGAATGGCAACCCGCTTGAGGAGTCGCTCCTGAACGCGATTCGCCGCCGGAATACGGGGTTGCAGTGGCGCCAGGACGAGACGATGCGCGACTTCGAAGCGATCGCGGTCGAAGAGCGTGAGATCGCTCGCTTGGTGGATGTGGCCGGCCCTGCCGGAAGCAAGTTCCTGGCACAACTCGGCTCGGAAGATGAGGACCCGGAGACGCAGACTCGCAGGCGCCTTCTCGTACTCTTGCGGAACTCATCGAGCGACTTGGAAGCCATCCGGAAGGTGGAGAAGGAGCTCATGGCGGCCCGTGCATGGCGCGGCGAGCCGTACAACCAGGCGCGGGTGCAACGAATCGGGGTCGAGGTGACGCTTGAGCGCCTACAGAGGCAGACCCGCACACCAGAGATCGAGCGGCAACTGGCAGAGCTGAACAAACGGCGGCAGGAGCTACACGCGCGGATGGGGGACCCGCTGGTGACCTCCAACGCCCCCGCAGACGCTCGGCTCGTCGTGGCGCGGATGCCCAACGGCGAGGTCAAACGGTTGGAGTGGAACGCGCTGTCGCGCCGCTGGGAGGCCCGGTTCGACATTCCGGCCACCGCCGCCGACGGGGAGTACGAGATCGAGATCATCGCCGTGTTGGCAAACGGGGAGCGCCGCATCACCGCCGTGAAGTACCACGTGGACAACACGGCTCCCCAGGGCACGGTCGCGCTCCTTCTGCGGCACGGCAAGCTCAGAATCGACCTCGCCTGCTCCACAGACACGGCCAGGGTCGAAGCGGTGTTGCCGTGGGGGGACCTCGTGTCGCTCGAACGGTCGGTCGAGGGCCGGTTCTTCCGCTTCGTGGATCTCCCGACAGGCGTCCAGCTGCCCATCCGTATCCGGGTGGTGCTCACGGACAAGGCGCACAACCGCGGCGAGGCCACAGCGGCGATCGAGCGATGATGACGCTGCTTTGGCTCCTCCTGGCCCTGCAGCCGGTGGTACACGTCGACATCGTGGCGCTCCACACGGGCACGCGGGAGGTTGTGGCAATCGGCGCTGGTAAGGGTGGGGAAGTCGCGATCGCGACGACCGGTGGTTTGGTGGTGCGCTCTCCGGGCGGGGCGTGGACGAAGAGAACGCACCTCAACGGGCTGTCGGCCGGCGAGGCGAGCACCCTCGAGTTCCCCGGCGCCGGACTCAAGCCCCCATGGCCCTCGGTTCAGTGGCGCGGGGAACGCTGGGACGCGGGACCGATAGCCATCCAAGGCCCGAACGGCCACCGAATCCCCTTGCCGGCGTCCGAAGGCACACACGTGAGCGCGATGGCCGCCGATTCGGTGCGCCTCGTGGTCGCGATGTTCGGCGACGGCCTCTACGAGTGGCGCGGCGTGCGTTGGCTTCGGGGCCCGGTCGACGCGCCGCAGGCAACAGCTCTGACAGTGCTGGGTGGGCAGCTCTGGATAGGAACGCGAAAGAGCGGGTGGCTGGAGCCGGTTGGGGGAAACTGGCAATCACACGTGCTCCCCGGCGAGATTCCCTGGCACAACGTTCAGGCACTCCAGGCATTTGAGGGTCGGATCTACGCGGGAACGTTGGAGGACGGTTTGCTGGCACTCGGACCCCGCGGGTGGGAGATCGTGAAGGGGTTTGCTTCGAAGGCGCCCCGGCAGATGCTGACCTTCCAGGGGAAGCTCTATGTTCGGGATGGCAACGGTGTGCTCAATCGGTTCGACGGGGCGAACTGGACGCTCGGCCTGCAAGGCGCATTGCCCAGGAAGCAGGCAAACGCGCTGGCGACCGACGGCGAAACGCTGTTCGTTGCCCAGTGGGGCGGTTGGAGCGAGCTGCAAGGCCAAGCGTGGCGCCACCGGTTCGACGTGGCGGAACTGCAGGGCCTGCAGGTGACCACGCTCGCCGCTTCGGGCAACGCGCTATGGGTGGGCACGCAGGGAGCCGGTCTCTTGTGGATTGATCGCGCCTCCAGGAAGGTGCGAACCTACGACGTCCGGCACGGCCTCGGCGATGACTGGGTAACCGCGCTGCACCAACGAGACGGCGATCTCTACGTCGGCACCTTCGCCAGCGGGCTCTCCCGGATCGACGCGCGCGGCGAACTCCACGCCGTGGCAGGCACTGGGCGCAGCAGTATCAAGGATCTGAGCTCCTCGGTGGGCACGCTGTGGGTCGCCACCACGGAGGGTCTGCTGGCCCTGCGGGATGGAATCGCGTCTCGGGTCCAGATCGCAGCGCCCTCCGGTGCCGGGATCGAGCTGTCAGAGGGGCAGGCCGTTCTCGCTGGCGAGTACGTGTGGTTCGCGACGCGCACCGGGTTGTACCAGTTGAAGCCTCGCCCACCAGGAATATAGGTCCTATAGGACGTATAGAACCTATATTCTAGCATGCCCCTCAGCAATCCGCGTAGAGGGTGAACTCGTACGGGTGCGGGCGGATGGCGATGGCGTCGCACTCGTTCAGCAGTTTGTAGTTGATGTACGTCTCGATGAGGTCCTTGGTGAACACGTCGCCCTTGAGCAGGTACTCGTGGTCGTCTCGCAGCGCCATCAGGGAGTCGCGCAGCGAGCCTGGCGTCTGGGGGATCTGGGCTTTCTCCTCGGGTGGGAGTTCGTACAGGTCCTTGTCCAGCGGCTTGGGCGGCTCGATGCGGTTCTGCACGCCGTCGAGGCAGGCCATGAGGATCGCGCCGAACGCGAGGTAGGGGTTGGCCGACGGGTCCGGCGCCCGAAACTCGATGCGTTTGGCCTTGGGCGACTTGCTGTACATGGGAATCCGCACGCACGCCGAGCGGTTGCGCTGCGAGTACAGCAGGTTGATCGGGGCCTCGTAGCCCGGCACCAACCGCCGGTACGAGTTGGTGGTCGGTGCGCAGAATGCGAGCAGGGAAGCCGCATGCCTCAGGATGCCGCCGGTGCAGAAGCGCGCCGTGTCGGAGAGACCCGCGTAGCCGGCCTCGTCGTACATTTGCGTTTCGCCGTTCTTCCACAGCGAAATGTGCACGTGCATGCCGCTCCCGTTGTCCCCGAAAATCGGCTTGGGCATGAAGTTCGCGATCATCCCATGCTCCGCCGCGGTGTTCTTCACCACGTACTTGTACTTCTGGATGTTGTCGGCCATCTTGACGAGCGTGTCGAACCGCATGTCAATCTCACACTGCCCCGCGCTGCCCACCTCGTGGTGGTGCACTTCGACGTGGATGCCCATGTCGAACATGCGCAGCATCATCGCCGTGCGGATGTCCTGCAGCTTGTCGCACGGCGGGACGGGGAAGTAGCCGCCCTTCTGACGCAACGTGTGGCCCGAACCCTCCTCGTTACCCGAGTTCCAGAACGCCTCTTCGGCGTCGATCTTGAAGAACGCTCCCTGGGAATCGGTGTCGTACGCCAGGCTGTCGAAGAGGAAGAACTCGGCCTCGGGCCCAAGGTATGCGGTGTCTCCGATGCCGGTCGACCGCAGATACTGCTCGGCCTTCTCCGCCACGAAGCGCGGATCGCGGGCGTAGCGCTCACGGGTGAGCGGATCCTCGATGTGGCAGATCACGACCGCCGTTGGGAAATCGGCGAAGGGGTCCATGAACAGCGTGGTTGGGTCGGGCACGAGCAGCATATCGCTCTCGTTGATGCTCTTGAACCCACGGATGCTCGAACCATCGAAACCCAGACCGTCCTCGAAGAGGTCCTCGCTGAAGTCCACCGCCGGAATTGTGAAGTGGTGCCACATTCCGAACAAGTCTGTGAACCGGATGTCGATGATCTGGGCTTCGTGCTCATGGACGAAGGCTACGGCTTGTTTGGGATTCATGGTTCTCCTTGGCTCCGGTGTTCGCGGCAGTTACAAGGAATATCACGAGCGACGGAGCCCTTTCGACTCGCCCGTGTTGATAAAGAAAAAAGCACATGCGGACTCCTATGCCCGCAAGCGCCTTTCCCAATCCTCGAAACCCAGTTCGCATCCAACCTGGTGCACGAGTATACCCATCGCTCTCTCAAACTCACCTTGGGCGAAGGATGATGACGTGCGTCTTTCCTCGGACTGCTAATCGGGACGATCGCGGCTACGAAGCGCCCCCCACCGTTGCGGAGACTGTCGTGCAGTTGCGGCCGCCGCGCTATGACAGGGGTCCGCGCTGGGCGTAGACCGCCTCGGAAAGCGCGTCGTAGTCCACGGTTTCCACAGGGGGGATGTGCACGCCTTCGCCGGTCGCCAACTGGAACGCCGCGGCCGCCTGGACGTTGAGCCAGGGCAGCGCCGCCGCGTGCAGGGCTGAGGCCATGCCGCGAGTTTGCTGGGCGCGGAGGCGCGAGGATTGCTCCGCCAGGGTGAGCATCAGCAGGTCGGAATGGGCGCCGAGCTGGATCTGATCTGTCGGGGGGTGGGCGAGGGCCTTGCCCGCGAGCTCCGAAACAAACGAATCGCCCACGCTGCGCGCGCTCGCAACGCCCCTCGTCACCTTCTTTGCGAACCTGGACGCCATGAACACGCGGTTGATCTCGTTGGTGCCCTCGTAGATGCGGCTGACCCGAGCGTCGCGGTAGTGCCGGGCAATTGGGAACTCCTCGGTGAAGCCGTAACCGCCGTAGCATTGGAAGGCCTGGTCGACGATGAGATCCTCGGCCTCCGTGGCAAACACCTTGCACGCGCTGCACTCGATCGAATACTCCTCCGCGGCGCGCTGGTTGCCCTCCACCGTGCCGGCGTACCGGGCAAAGGCGCCATCGACCAACGCGCCGGTCCGGTACAGCATGGACTCCGACACGAAGAATCGCGCCGCCATCTCCACGAACTTTCGCCGTATCAGGCCGAACTTCGAGATGGACTGACCGAACTGCTTGCGGTCGAGGGCGTACCCCGCGGCGAGGCCGATCGCGTCGCGTGCGGGAC
>CAYJMZ010000091.1:8203-9897 GCA_964370995.1 uncultured Fimbriimonadaceae bacterium
GCGCGGCGAGTTTGAAGCGCCCCAAGTTGAGCTAATTCAACGCGACCTGGTGCCCCAGTCCCTCCTCGTGGAGCAACGCGCTCAAGGGAATGCGCACGTCCTCGAGGATCACGCGAGCGGTCGAAGAGCCCTTGAGGCCCAACTTGTGCTCCTCGCGGGAGATCGAAAGCCCGGGAGTGTCCCGATCGACCAGGAATGCGCTGAAGCGTTCGCCATCGGCCTTCGCCATCACCAGGAAGAACTCGGCCCACTTCGCGTTGGAGATCCACATCTTTGTGCCGTTGAGCACGTAGGAGTCTCCGTCCCGATCGGCGCGTGTGGCGGCTGCGAGCGCATCGCTTCCCGCGCCGGTCTCGCTGAGGCAGTAGGCGCCGATCTTTTTGCCGGAGGTCAAGGCGGGAAGGTGCTTCCGCTTCTGTTCGTCCGTGCCAAACAGCACGAGCCCGATCTGGGCGATCCCACTCGTGACGCCCAGAGTCACGCTGAAGGACCCGTCAAGGCTCAACATCTCCAGCATCCGCGCCGCCAGATTCTTGCCGAGACCAAGGCCGCCGTAGGCCTCGGGGGCATCAATTCCGCAGAGCCCCAGTTCGCCGGCCTTTCGGATGAGCGTGGGCATCAGGCCATCTGGCTGCTTCTCAAGTTCCTCCGCGAGCGGCACGACCTCCTTGCGGCTGAACTGCTCGGCGGTGTCGATCATCAAGAGTTCGTCGCCCGCAAAATCCTCCACGGTGAAGATCCTGTCGGGTGTCGAGGAAAGAAAGGCGGACCCGGCTGGGGAACTCGCCGCAAGGTTGCGGGTGGATGTGTCCATGGAGCAGTCCCGATTATAGCGGGGTACAACGTGTCGTGCGGAACCTCACCTCCCTTGGTTTCTTGTTCGTCCTGTGCATGGGCGCCCTCGCCTCGGCGGGACCCGACCGCTCGGGACTGCCGCTGCTGCAGCGCGTGGTCGATGCGGCCGCACACCGCCGTAATGTGCACGTGCGCATCGTCCGCGAACAGCGCGAGGAGATCAGCGGGGTGTACACCGCCGACTCGGTCTGCGAGTTCTGGTGGCGGTCCGGCGGGAGTTTTCGGTACGACCGCTCGGGGATGTGGGGCGATGGAATGCTGGTGGTCAACGACGGCCGGACGGCCTGGGTGGACACGCTCGACGGAAGCGTGGCGCCCGAGAAGCGCGAGGGGATCACGCGTTTCGAGACCGCGGCATCGGCGATCGCGATGCTGGGATCCGAGCGCTCTCCCTTGTTGGACCTGTTCCTTGGACCCGACCCTGTGAAGGCTCTGGGAGAGGACGGCTCCGTGGTCGAGGAGGCGGCGGAGGGACCGCTGCGACGGGTGCGCCTGCGCGGAGAGACCGTGGGCGACGTGGAGCTGGTGATCGACTCGGACCATCGGGTGGCGGAGGTGCGGATTCAAACGGCCGGAGGCACCCGCACGCGTGAATTCGTGCGGTACCTAGAGGCGCCGCGCCCAGGCACGTACACCTTCGATCCGCCTCGCGTGCCCACCAAGGGCGAGGGCCCCTAGGGGTACCATCCCTGCGTTGTTGGGGCTCGTAGCTCAGAGGTGAGAGCGTGCGGCTCATAAACGCTTGGTCGTGGGTTCGATTACCACCGAGACCACCCCATTTACAACCGGCCCGATGAACAGAAGCGGCGGTTGGTCGAGCGCATCGACTCAGCGTTCCC
>CAYJMZ010000092.1:0-9705 GCA_964370995.1 uncultured Fimbriimonadaceae bacterium
GCAACACGTGCGAATTGTGCGTGGCGATCACCCAAGGCTCCGCGATCGACGTGGTCGAAATCGACGCCGCTAGCGAGAGCGGGGTGGACGACGTGCGCGAGAGCATCGTCGAGATCGCGGAGTACCGGCCGGCGGTCGCGCGCTACAAGGTGTTCATCATCGACGAGGTGCACGACCTGTCCTCCAAGGCGTTCGACGCGCTTCTCAAAACGATCGAAGAGCCGCCTCCCCACCTGATCTTCATCCTGGCGACCACCGAGTTCCACAAGGTGCCGCCCACCATCCGCTCTCGGTGCCAAAAATTCGACTTCCACCGCGGGTCCGTGCAGGATCTCGAGGAGCGCCTGCGCCATGTGGCGGACGCCGAGGGTGCAGACATCGAGCCGTCGGCGTTGACCGCCCTGGCGCGCATGGCCGACGGCGGGTACCGCGACGCCCTCACGCTGCTGGAGCAGGCGCTGCTGAGTTCGGACGGGGCGGTAACGCTGCAGCACGTGTACGACCAGTTGGGGCTGATCGCGGACGACACGGTCGATGGGCTGCTGCTTGCGATCCGCGAGGGCGACGTGGCGACGCTGCTGGAGCAGTTGGCCGAACTCGCGCGCCGGGGCCGGGACCCCCGGTCGGTGCTCGAGTCCTTACTGCACCGCCTCGCGGACCTCACGCGCGCGGCCTATGGGGTGTCCGAAGGCGCGGTCGCCGATGCGGCGCGCGAAGCCGCGACACGCGAGACGGCGGCGCGCGTGGGGCGGGACGCGTTGCTGGGGCTGCGCTCTGCCGTGGCGGACGCGCACCGCACTATCCGCGATATCACCCTGCCGCGACTGTGGCTCGAGGCCGAACTGGTGCGGCTTGCGACCCTAGCGCCCGTGGTGCCGGCTGCCGCTCCGGCGGCGAAGCCCGCGCAGGCGGCCGCAGTGGTGCGGGAGGCGGAGGCGCCGAAGCCCCAGCCCGCTGCTCCCGTTCCCGTGGAGCCTGCCGATCCGCGCCTCGCCAAGGCGGCCAACGTGTGGGCGGGGGTGGTCGCGGAGCTTTCGGGAATGTCCAAGACAATGGCGATGAAGTTGTCGCTTTCCCGCGTTCTGAGCCTTGAGGAGGGCACCCTCACGATCGAGTTCGAGCGCGAGATGGACCGCGATTGGCTCACCGAAAACCCCAAGCGCACCGCTGCGGTTCAGGAACTGCTTTCGAAGCACACGAAGGGCGACCTCACGCTCGCGTACGCCGCACGCAAGCGCGATGGCAAGGAGCCGCATGTGGCGCGCACGGTAGAATTGGCCGCAGAAGGCCAGAGGCTGCAGCAGATGACCCAGGAGGTCTTTGGCGGGCCGGGTGAGGGATCGAACGGATGAAACTACCCAAGGGATTCGGCGGGCAAGGGTTTTCGGGCATGATGCAACAGGCCCAGCAGGCCATGGCGAGGGCGCAGGACCTCGAGAAGGAGTTGGCCGACGAGCGGCTTGAGATCGACAAAGGCCCCGTCAAGGCGACCTTCAGCGGCATCGGCGAGCTGATCAAGCTTCGCATCGACCCCAGCGTGGTGGACCCCGAGGACGTCGAGGCCCTCGAAGACTTGGTCACGAGCGCCATCCGGGACGGTTTCACCCAGGCCACGGATGCCCGCAACGCGCGCGTCCAGCAGATCATGCCGAACATTCCCGGGCTCTGATGCTCTTCGCGCGCCCCCTCGCCGAACTGATCGCCGAGCTCGAGCGCCTTCCCGGCGTGGGCCCGAAATCGGCGCAACGGTTGGCGTACCACTTGTTGCGCGTTACCGAGGCCGATGCCAAGCGGTTGTCTGATGCGATCATGTTCGCAAAGCAGAACCTACAGTTTTGCGTGCGCTGCCAGAACGTCAGCGAGTCGGAGGTGTGTGAGATCTGCGCGAGCCCACGGCGCGACCCCCTGCAGATCTGCGTGGTGGGCGAGCCGCGAGACATCGCCTCGATCGAGCGCATCAACGAGTACAAGGGCCAGTACCACGTGCTGCACGGCCTGCTGAGCCCCATGGACGGCGTCGGCCCCGAGCAGCTGCGCATCAAAGAGCTCCTCGAGCGCCTGCGGGCTGACATTCAAGAGGTGATCCTCGCCACCAACCCCACCACCGAGGGCGACGCCACCGCGCTGTACCTGGCGAAGCTCATCAAACCGACGGGCATCAAAGTGACACGCCTCGCCCACGGCATGCCCGTCGGCGGAGAACTCGACTACGCGGACTCCGCAACCCTGCTCAGCGCCCTCGAGTACCGCCGCGAGATGTAGCGTCAGGGATCGGGAATCGGGAACCCTTCCGTCCCAAGGCTCGAAGGGTCGCTCTAATATAGCCCTGGGCAGGGTGCTGAAGAAGGCCGACGCACCCGTGCCACCCCCGTGTCGGGGGTGCTATCGCCGAGAGTTCGCGCCTGACGCACCCCCAAGATGAGGGTGGCACGGGATCGGAAACGTCCGTGGCGCGAGAACATAGGGTGCAAGCCCCTCCTTCAGCACCCTGCTAACTAATCCCATAACCGCGCCCCATACCCTACGCCGGCAGCGGCCGCCTCCGAACTCGCGCGGCCGAGCGGAGCCATAGGGCAGCCCCGTGGATTCCCGCCAACCAGACGAAACTGAAGAGAGCCATGCCCGGGGCCTCCGGAAGGTAGGTCGTCACTTGGGCCATCCACGGCTTCGCCAACTCCCTTGGGATCTCCTCGATCATCGCAAGGTTCATGGCGCGCATGTTGAGGAGTAACGCGAGTTGGCCCTTGCCGGTATCGAGCCAGAGCTTCTTGGCCTCTGCGAACGACCGGACTTCGCGGTAGATGATGTAGTCGGCTGGCTCTACCCCTATCGAATTCGGGTGGAGCCCGTGAGGACGCGCCCCGCGATCGACCCCGACCGGCACGCGGTGGGCGTACCCAGAGTAAGGCTCCAACCGAGTTTCGATCGAGCCCATTTCATAGGCTTGGCGTGCCCGTTCAAGGGCCGGGAGCTGGAGGTCGAGAACTCGGACGTTGGCTTGTGACCAGGCCAAGGCATCCCGCGCCTTCGTCCGCTGGACCGTGATCGGCATCGTCCCGCGCAGCAACCGGATCTGCCTCGAGGCGAGGAGAGGCACCGCGCAGAGGGCACCGATCGCAGAGCCCAGCGCGAGGCCCAGGACAATGCGGCGCCTACAACGAACCAGGGCGAGCAGAAGAGCAAGGCCTAACACGCCGCTCAGGACGTGCGGCAACGGATATTTTCCCATGCGGACATCGTCGAAGCTGTTCCATGCTGCGAGGGTGGTGGAGAGAAGGATGGTGGCCAACATGGGCACCCATGCGTCCCGCCAGTAGGGAACAGTCCCATCGGCGACGCCCAGGACACTTCGTGCGATCTTTGCGGGTTTGCCGAACCGCCGGATCGCCGCGGCCTCGCCGTCGGGGTGAGTGGATTCTTCCGCGCTCGCGCACAGGTGATCTTCCGTTTCGTCGAGGAACCGGGCAAGCTCGGGTGCCGGCATTCGCCCCCGAAGGCGCGATTCCAATTCGGTGAGGTACCAGCCGATTCTTCTATGCACTGCAGCCCTCCTTGGTCAGGCTGGGACCACCCAGAACGCTGCCTACGCCTGCGGCGAACTCCTTCCAGTCGGCGCGGCTCTTCGCCAGCGCGGCGCGCCCGGATTCGGTCAGGGTGTACGTCTTGCGGTCGGGCTTGCCGGGCTGGTCGACCCAGTCAGCCGCCAGAAGCCCCTCGGCCTCCATGCGGTGCAGCACGGGATACAACTGCCCCTCGCCGATCGCCAGCGCCTTGCTGGTCCCTCGCAGCCGCTTGGCGATCCCATAGCCGTGCAACGCCCCATCCTGCAGCGCCCCCAGCACCAACGCCTCCACATCGCTTCGAAACGCCATCATATACCTCCATCGTGGATGTATGCCATAGACATACTATACAACATAATTGGAGGTATCGGGGATCGGGGACCGGAAAGCGGGGATCAGGGATCGGGGATCGGGGATCGGGGATCGGGAACCGGGAATCGGGGATCGGGAATCGGGGATCGGGAACCAGGGATCCGGATTCCGAATCTGATCCCTGATCCCCGATCCCTGATCCCTGATCCCTGATCCCCGATCCCTGGCGGAGCGGGTGGGATTCGAACCCACGATTCGGTTACCCGAATACGCGATTTCCAGTCGCGCTCCTTCGACCACTCGGACACCACTCCAGCCGGGTCCATTATGTCATGTCGGGGCCTGCCTGGGAATTGAACCACAGATGGGGGGGGTTGGGCAACTTTGGGGCCGGGCCCCGAAC
Source organism: uncultured Fimbriimonadaceae bacterium (assembly GCA_964370995.1). Classification (GTDB taxonomy): domain Bacteria; phylum Armatimonadota; class Fimbriimonadia; order Fimbriimonadales; family Fimbriimonadaceae; genus JAMLGR01. The sequence continues at coordinate 4,279 of CAYJMZ010000092.1, forward strand.
CCCAACCCCCCAGTTTTGCCCCATCTGCGCCATCTGCGGTTCATTCCCACGCCTGCTACTCCAGCACGAGTTCCGTAGCGCCCATCGCCATCAGCGCCCCCGCGCACGCACACCCCGGGGCGACCTGCACCCCTCGCCCGGCGCGCAACGCGAGCTTGGCGTTGCGCTCCATGTTGCCACCGGTGTTCGCGTGCACGAGTTCGAGGCGGTCGCTCATGCACGCGACGAGGCGGTCCCGCACCTGGTTGTTCACCCCAACGAAATGCGCCTCCGGGCGGAAGGGGGACACCACGAGATCGGTGCTCGGGTCGAACTGGTAGCGCCACAGCCGCGCGGCCCGGAACGGCTCGTCGCGCAAGGTCTCGCCGAGCGCTTGGAACAGCCCCCGGTCCAGGCACAGGATGCGCGGCGAACCCCACCGAAGGGGCACCACGGCCGCGCGCTGGTACTCGGGGCGATCGTGGCCGCTCACCAGCACCTCGGCGCTCAGCACGCCGCTCTCCACCCGCTTCTCGATCTGCTCGAGGGCCCGCGGGGGCGTCCCCCTTGAGGCGAGCACGGTGAACGTGCGCGCGTTGACCAACTTGGCGTTGCCGTAGAAGAACAGCACCCCGGGCGGGTTGGGGTCCATCTCCTCCACGCGCGTGGGATAGTGGGCATCCGCGGCGGTCACCAGAGACACGCCAAGGCGGTCCAACCGGTCCTCCAGGGCGCGAACGGCGTCTCCGCTTGCCAGCCCCAGCCCTGCAGCGGACTTGGCGCTGAGCCTGTACTCTTCCCGCAACGCCTCCTGCGAGAGCCTGAGGAACTCTTCGGCGGTGCGGCCCAGCAGGTCGTTCCGGGCCAGCACCCGCACGACGCTCTTGCCCCCGATTCCCGGGGTCATCGCAAGCAGCAGCGCAAACGTGCGGCGCGACAGGCTCATGGCTCGAGCCCCGCCACCGCGTGCCGCAGCACATCTACCGCCTGCCCGCCGGCCCGGTTCATCTCGCGGACCACGTCCTCGTGATCCAGAGCCTCGGCCTCCATGCCGGCAGCCAGATTGGTCACGATACACAGGCAAGCGTAGGGCACCCCCGCCTCGCGCATCACGATCGCCTCCGTGGCCGCGGTCATCCCCACCACGTCGGCGCCCGCCTTGCGGTACAAGTCGATCTCGAAGGGCGTCTCGTAGCGGGGCCCGTTGCCGCACACGTACACGCCCCCGTCGCGCGCCTTCGCCCCTGATTGGCCCGCACCGCGCAGGAGGGCTTGACGGGCAAGCGGGGCGAACGGCTCGCCAAAGTCGGTGTGCACCACACGGTCTTCAAACAGCGTCACGTTGCGCGCGGTGACGTCGAGGAAGTCGTGGGGCACCGCGAACGTGCCGCGTGGCCAATCCGCGCGCAGGCTTCCCACCGCGGCGCTTGAGAAGCACGCGCGCACGCCGAGCGTCTGCATCGCCGCCGCCACCGCACGGTAATTGACGCGGTGGGGCGGCACTTTGTGGCCCGCGGAGTGCCGGCTTGCCAGGAACACGTTTCGGCCCTCGATGCACACCACGCGCCCTCGGACCGTCCCCTCGCGCGTCGGCACGTGCAGCGCCCTGCCACCCAGGGCGAGGAGCCGATCCCCGATTCCCGTGCCCCCGATGATCGCCGCGTCGATCTGCATGCGCCCAGTATATCTGTCAAGTACGGAAGTGGGAAGGCCTTCGCCAAAGTAGACTGGGTGCCGCATGACACTGCGCGAGGTCCTCCACGCCCACATTCCCACCCTGTGGCCCGAGAGCACGGTTCGGGACGCCGTCGACAAGATGGACGTCTACCAGTTCCCGGCGCTCGTGATCGTGGACGAAGAGCAACGGCCGCTGGGGGTCATCACCGAAGGCGACCTGTGCCGTGCGGCGACGGGGCGGGGCAATCTCACCAGCCTGGCGTTGGATCCCGCCCTGGTGCACGCCAGCAAGGACCCGAAAACTCTTGGTCCCGATGCCGAGATCGGCGAGGCGTACCACACGATGCTCAACAGCGGCCTCACGCTTCTGCCCATCGTCGAAGACGGCCGCCTCATCGGAGTCGTGCTGCGCGTCGACCTGATGCACGCGATGCTCCTGGACAGCCTCCCATGATCGATGTAGGATCCCCGTTCCCCGCCTTTTCGCTTCCCGACCAGCACGGCCACACGCGCACGCTGGGCGAGTTTTCAGGCGCCCCGTGCTTGGTGTACTTCTATCCCAAAGACGACACCCCCGGGTGAACCTTGGAGGCATGTGGCCTGCGTGACAGGCTGCCCGAGTTCGAGGGTGTCGTGGTGGTCGGCGTCAGCCCGGACTCCCCGCAAAGGCACCGCAAGTTCGCGGCCAAGCACGGGCTGGGGTTCACGCTTCTGGCCGACGAGCAGAAGGAGCTGTGCGAGGCCGTGGGCGTGTGGGTCGAGAAATCGCTATACGGCCGGAAGTACATGGGCGTCGCGCGCACGTCGTTCCTCCTCGGCGCAGGCGGCGTGGTGACCCACGTGTGGCGAAAGGTGAAGCCGGAAACCCACGCCGAGGAGGTGCTGGCGGCGCTCCGAAAGGATGCGAGGATTGAGGATTGAGGATTGTCCTGAGAAGGCAACCCATTGGGGCATGGCCTCATCCGGCTGAATCCTCAATCCTGAATCCGAGAATCCCCTCTCCCGGCTACAATGAGCCCGTGAATCAAAGGGTGACCGCTCCCGGAGTGCGCGGAATGAAGGCGCGCGGCGAGAAGATCGTGTGCGTGACGGCATACGACACGCCAACCGCCCAGATGGCCGACGCCGCGGGCGTGGACGTGGTGCTCGTGGGCGACTCGGTCGGCAACGTGGTCCTCGGCTACGAAAGCACGCTACCGGTCTCGCTCGCGGACATGGTGCACCACACGCGGGCTGCGGCACGCGGGGTCGAGCGCGCCCTTCTCGTAGCAGATATGCCCTTTGGCAGCTACCAAGCGACCGTGGGCGGCGCAGTGGAGTCTGCGGTCGAACTCATGAAGGCGGGGGCGCAGGCGGTGAAGTTGGAGGGGGACTATCCGGAAGCTGTGCGTGCCATGGTGCGCGCCGGCATCCCCGTGATGGGCCATGTGGGCATGACTCCCCAGTCCATGCACGCGTTCGGGGGCTTCAAAGTGCAAGGCAAGGGCGACGAGGGCGATGCGGTGCTTGCTGCGGCGCACAGCCTGGACGATGCCGGCGTGTTCTCGATGGTGCTCGAGCTGATCCCGAAGGGGCTCGCGGCGCGCATCACCGGGGCGGTCGGATGCCCGACGATCGGCATCGGAGCGGGTGTCGAATGCGACGGCCAGATCCAGGTGTTCCACGACGCGCTGGGTCTCAGCCCGATCAAACTGCGCCACGCGAAGCGCTATGCGGAGGGCTACGCGGTGTTTGTGGACGCGCTCAAACGGTACGGCGACGAGGTGCGGGACTCCGCGTTTCCCGGGGACGAGCACAGCAGTTGAGGGTTCTGCGAGACCCCCGAGAGCCGTGGCCGATCTTGGATGGCACACTGGGGTTTGTGCCTACCATGGGCGCGCTGCACGAGGGACACCTGCACCTGATGCGTACCGCACGCCGCGAGTGCGACCACGTGGCCGCCTCAATCTTCGTCAACCCCACACAGTTTGGCGAAGGCGAGGACTATCAGCGCTATCCGCGCGACGAGACGGCCGACTTTGCGATGGCGGAGGCCGCTGGCGTAGATCTCATGTTCGCGCCTGCGGCGGAGGCGATGGTTGCCGGCACCACCACCACGGTGAAGGTCCTTGGGGTGACGGAGCGGTGGGAGGGCGCCGCGCGTCCAGGACACTTCGATGGGGTGGCCACCGTGGTGGCGAAGTTGTTCCATATCGTCCAGCCCCACCGCGCCTACTTTGGCGAAAAGGACTTTCAGCAGTGCGTGGTGATCGGGCGGATGGTGGTGGACCTCAACATGCGCGTCGACCTCCGGTTTATCGAGACGGTTCGAGAGCGGGATGGGCTTGCACTTTCCAGCCGCAACCGCTACCTGTCCGATGTGGATCGCCGCACCGCGCCCCACCTCCACCGCTGTATCGCCGCCACGGCAAAGGAGCTTGTCCTCGCGCCTGCTTGGGATGCAACAAGGGCCGGAACCGTTCTCGATGCCGCGCGAGAATCACTACGCAACAAGGGATTCTCTGTAGAGTACTTGGTGTTGGTTAGGGAGCAAGATCTCGGACTCTACGATGGTGTTGGCAACGCTAGAATCTTGGTGGCGGCACAACTTTCGAACACGCGTCTGATCGACAATACCCCTGTACCGATGCGCGTCTAATGTCCCGCGCGGCGATAGGGCAAGGGAACTAGTGTTGCGAGTGGTTCATCTCTAGGCACCCCGGGGAGCGGCGGGAAGGTCTGAACCCCGTCTCACCTCCGGGGGAGATGGGTGCCTCTGATAACTGGGCCTGTGATTGCCGAGGGATTTGCGAATCACCACACTAGATGTCCGTCAGCATTTAATCTTCGGGTAGGGGACTCGATGCGGTGTCGGTCCGCCGTGGGAGTGCGCGGGCTTGCTCGTCGCTTTGCATTCGAGCGGCTTGCCGCGAGTCCGGTGAAGAACCGCCGACAAGTCGCCGGGGTGAATGGCGACGAGCAAGCTCGCGCACTCCCAAAAGGGACCGACACCGCATCGAGCCAGGAACCCGAATTCTAAAGCTTGACGGACATCTAGCTTGGCGGATCGCAGAATTGCTGGTGCTTGGCCAGGTGGCGGCAGGCCTTGCCCGGGCACGGTCAAGCAATGCAGGTTTGCTCAATTACAATTAGCATGTTTTTCGGTTGCTAATGGCCAAGCATGCTATACTCGCCGAGAAAGCCATAGGAGGCGACCAGCATTCCATGAAGAAAACAGTGAAGACCGTCAAGAACTCGTTGAAGTTCAAGGCGCAGCCGAAGGACGGCATTCTGACCGTTCGCGTGGGCGTCAAGAAGTACACGCTTCCCGTCGAAGCGCGCATCCTCAGCGATGAGAACTACATCTTCTTGTCGTTCTCTGCGAGCACCGAACTCTACAAGGTCGACGGCAAGACGCTCGCGCCGATGCCTGCGGAGGCCGACGCCGCCGAAGCGCACGCCGCCTTGACCCCCAAACGCCACCGCACGCGGCGCAAGAAGGCCGCCGCACAGGTGCCGGCCGAAGTGGTCAACGCCCTTAAGAAGATCGCCAAGGGCTATCGCCTTGGATTCGACGCCGACGGCGAGCCCAAACTCGTCCGAACGCGCAAGCGCTCCTAGTCAGGTTCCGAATTTGGGAGTGCGCCGATTCATCGGCGCTTTTCGGGCATCGTCTAAACCCCGATGTCAGCGGAGCGCAGATGAATCGTCGAACTCCCAAAGGGGCTCGCCACAACGCGTCCCACGCCGGCGTAGCTCAGGGGTAGAGCAGCTGTTTTGTAAACAGCAGGT
>CAYJMZ010000093.1:0-9575 GCA_964370995.1 uncultured Fimbriimonadaceae bacterium
GAGACCGGCTTCGTCGTCACGGTCGAGGAGCACTCGATCGTGGGGGCGCTGGGCTTCCCTGGGGCGGCGCGGACGGGCCCGCCGGGTTCGGGCCACCATAAGCCACTGGCGTACCCCATCGCCTTGAGCGTATCGCCCATCATGCAACGCGTCGCGAGGTCCACCATCGGGATGCCCGTGACCTTGCTCAGATACGGCACGGTTCGCGAGCCGCGCGGGTTGACCTCGAGCACGAACGCCGTCGGCTTCCCTTCCGCGTTGTTCGAGATCACGAACTGGATGTTCATGAGCCCCTTCACGCCGAGTTCGCGCGCCAGGCGGCACGCGCTGCGCACCATCTGTGCCTGAACGTCGGCGGTGAGGGCGATCGGCGGGTACACCGCCATCGAGTCGCCGCTGTGCACCCCCGCACGCTCGACGTGCTCCATGATGCCGGGCACCAGAGTGGCCACGCCGTCCGAGATCACATCCACCTCGGCCTCGGTGCCAAGCACGTACTTGTCCACCAGCACGGGTTGGCCCGGGTTAGCCTCGTCCGCCTCCCAGTAGAACCCGCGCAGGTGGGCCTCGTCGAACACGATCTCCATCGCGCGGCCGCCGAGCACGAAACTCGGGCGCACCAGCACGGGATAGCCAATCTCCGCGGCGACCACCACCGCCTGCTCAAGCGAGCGCACCGCACGCCCGGCAGGTTTTGGGATGTCGAGTTTCGTGAGCAGCCGCTCGAACTGGTCCCGATCCTCCGCCGCCGAAATGGCCTCAGTGGGGGTGCCGAGGATCTTCACGCCGTTCGCGCTGAGCCCCTCGGCGAGGTTGATGGCCGTCTGCCCGCCGAACTGCACCACCACCCCCAGCGGTTTCTCGTGCGCCACCACGTCGAGCACGTCCTCGAGGGTGACGGGCTCGAAGTACAGCCCGTCGCCCGTGTCGAAGTCCGTGGACACGGTCTCGGGGTTGTTGTTGACGATCACCGCCCGGTAGCCCATCGCCTGCAGCGCCCACACGCAGTGCACGCACGCATAGTCGAACTCGATGCCCTGCCCAATGCGGATGGGCCCGGAGCCCAGGACCACCACGGTTTTCATGGGCGGCCTCCAGATTCGGTATAGGTCCAATAAGCCCTATAGGACCTATACCCGTTGCTCTTAAACAACATCGTCCTCATCCTCGAAGGTGCCGTAGTAGTAGGGGGTTTGGGACTCGAATTCTCCGGCGCAGGTGTCGACCATCTTGAACACGGGCTGCACCTTGAGACGGTCCACTTCCTTGCGCACGAAATCGCCAAAAGCGTCCTTGGTCGGGGCCCCCAGGAGGGAGAGGATCGTGGGCGAGGGGTACCCCGCGAGGAACGCGTCGTACACGAGGTTGGACACTTCGATGCCCTTTCGCCCCCGGGCGTTGCGCGCTGCGCCGGCGCGGGTGAGGCGCATCTCCAGGGCCACGAGGTTCCAGATCTTCTCCAAGAACCAGTTGTCCACCCGGCTCAGGCGATGCACCTCCGCAATGCCAAACCCACGGCGCAGGCCCTCGGCGATGGCCCAAAGGCGCTCGTCGGTGGGCTTGCGAATCGCCGTCCGCAAGTCGTCGTCGGGCATCGGCTCGGTGTCGGGGCCGCCTTGAAAGCGCGTGTGGCGCAGGTCCTTCGAGCGGACCTCAAGGCCACGGATCGCCTTCATCAGCGCGGATTCGAACGTGCGGTCGATCGCCATGACCTCGCCGGTGGCCTTCATCTGCGTGAACAACGAGCGGTCGCCGGTCGTGAACTTGTCGAACGGCCAGCGCGGGATCTTCACCACGCAGTAGTCCAGCGCGGGCTCGAAGCACGCCTTGGTGGTGCCGGTGACCTGGTTGTCGATCTGGTCGAGCGTCTTCCCCGAGGCGATTTTGGCGGCGACCCGCGCGATGGGATAACCCGTGGCCTTGCTCGCCAGCGCCGAGGAGCGGGACACGCGGGGGTTGACCTCGATGATGTAGTAATCGAACGAGTCCGGGTTCACCGCAAGCTGCACGTTGCACCCGCCCTCGATGCCAAGCGCTGTGATGATCTTCAGGCTCGCGGTGCGCAACATGTGGTACTCGATGTCGCTCAGGGTCTGGCTCGGCGCAACCACGATGGAGTCCCCGGTGTGCACGCCCATCGGGTCGAGGTTCTCCATGTTGCACACGGTGATCACGTTGCCCGCCCCGTCGCGCATCACCTCGTACTCGACCTCCTTCCACCCCAGGAGGCTGCGCTCGACCATCAGCTGGCTGCGCATCGACAGCTGGAGGCCCTTCAGACCGATGTCCCACAGTTCCTCGGGCGTGTGCGCGATGCCGCCCCCCGTGCCGCCCAGCGTGAAGGCGGGACGCACGATGCGCGGGTACGGGAACTCGATCGTGCGCCCTTCCCCGTCGGGCACCATCACGGGCAGAAGCGCCTTGAGCTGCTCGGGGGTCTCGACGACGAAGCTCTCGGGCACGGGCTCGCGGATCTCCCGCATCAGCGCGCGGAACAGCTCACGGTCCTCGGCCTTCTTGATCGCTCCCAGCGGGGTGCCCAGAACCTTCACCCCGTACTTGTCGAGGACCCCCCGATCGGCGAGTTGGGTGGCGAGGTTGAGGCCCGTCTGTCCGCCCAGCGTGGGCAGCAGCGCATCGGGCCGCTCACGGGCGATCACACGCTCGCAGAACTCTGGCGTCAGGGGCTCGATGTACAGCGCATCGGAGATCTCCCAGTCCGTCATGATCGTCGCGGGGTTGCTGTTGATGAGCACCACCTCGTGCCCCTCCTCCCGCAGCGCCTTGCACGCCTGGGTGCCCGCGTAATCGAACTCGGCGGCCTGTCCGATCACAATGGGGCCGCTGCCGATCACGAGCACCTTCACGCGCGCTCCCCCGCCATCAGGTCAACGAACTCTTGGAAGTAGGGGCGGCTGTCCCAGGGGCCGGGGGCGGCTTCGGGGTGGTACTGGATGCTGCGGGCGCGCGCGTTGGGGATTGCGATGCCTTCTACGGTGCCGTCGTTGAGGTTGATTTGGGTGACTTCGGCGCCCGTGCCCCCCAGCGAATCGGGGTCGACGGCGTATCCGTGGTTTTGCGAGGTGATGGTGACCCGGCCTGTCTGCAGGTCCTTCACAGGGTGGTTTGAACCGCGGTGCCCGAATTTGAGCTTGAAGGTGGTGCCCCCGATGGCCTGGCACAGCACTTGGTTGCCCAGGCAGATGCCAAAAATCGGGCGCCGGCCCAGCAGTTCGCGCACGGTTTGCACCACGCCGCCGAGCCGAGCGGGGTCGCCGGGGCCGGGCGAGAGCAGGATGCCGTCGGGCTGCCACGCGAGCACTTCGTCAGCCGAGGCCGTCGCCGGGAGCACGATCGAGCGGCAACCCGCGGCTGCGAACCGGCGCAGGATGTTGTACTTCAGCCCGCAGTCGATCACCACGAGCCGGCGTTTGTAGCCCTCACTGGGTTCCTCGATCGACTCGCGCCCGGCGAAGCCCCACGCGTAGGGGGCCCGCGTCGTGACCTGCGCCACAAAATCGGTGTCGTCGTAGGCCTTCGCGGCCCTCAGGCGCTTCAGTGCCTCCTCGGGCGAGCCGCTTGTGATGGTGCCCATGGTCACGCCGCCCGAGCGGATTCGCTTGGTGAGGGCGCGCGTGTCGATGCCTTGGATGCCGGGCACGCCCCGCTCCTCCAGGAGTTGGTGGAGCGTTCGGTTGGAGCGCCAGTTCGAGGGGGTGTCGCACGCCTCGCGCACGATCAGGCCCGTGGGTTGGAGGCGGTCGGATTCAAAGTCGTCGTCGTTGATCCCGTAGTTGCCGATGAGTGGGTAGGTGAGGATCACGAGTTGGCCCGCGTAGCTCGGGTCGGTGAGGATCTCCTGGTAACCGGTCATCCCGGTGTTGAACACGACCTCCCCAATGGACTGACCGGCAGCCCCAAGGGCCTTGCCCTCGATCACCGTTCCGTCGCTCAAGATGAGATATCGTGCCAAGCGTTTGCGCAACCGTTCGGGCACCCGCCAAGGTGCGACAAAGAGCAGGGGGTTTCTGAAATTATACCGCGGTCGCTTGACTCAGCGGTTGATCGGCACGCCCCTCGCCACCGCGCGCACCAACGGGAACGTGTCGTCGCGCAGGGCCGCCAGTGCGGCTCGGAAGGCCTCGGGGCACCGGCCGGCCAGCGCGAGCAGCGCCTGGATTCGAACGCCGGGGCGCCCGTCCTTCAGCGCCGAACCGGCAATTTCGAGCGCCTGGGGCGTTCCCACGGCCGCACACACCTCGACGGCAGAGCGGGCACGACGCTCATCGGGCTCGGACACCAGAAGCTTTGCCATGGCAACCGCCTGCTCGGGGAACGCGGCCACCAGGTCAAGGGCGGCCCGTCGAACGGGCAGTTGAGGGGAGTCGAGCAGGAACTGCCCCGTGCCGAACACCGACGGGTCGCCCAGCGCCCGCATCGCCCCAAGCACCGCGTGCACGACCCACGGGTCATCCGAAGCGGCCAATCCCATCAGGTCGGGAAGCGCGCCCTTCACGCCCAGCACGCCCACCGCGCGGATCGCTGCGAGCCGCACCCCCGGCCGCTGGAGAGCAGCTGGTACGTGCGGGGCCACGCCAAGGGCCTTGGTGTCGCTCGCAAGGGTCAGCGCCGCGCGGGCGACGGCGTCGTCCGCCGAGGCCGCGTACGCCCCCAGAAGCGCTCGCGCCTCGTCCCCAATCGCCTCGATCACCTCCGCCATGGCGCGCAACTGGCTTTCGCCCGCATCTGAAAGGTGCTGCTCCAGCAGCCAGCGACAGGCGGGAACGCCCATGCCGATGAACCGGTCGATTGCGTCGCTGGCCTGCGCCCCCCCTTTGGCCACGCGCTCGTACAGGCCCGCCAGAACCTCTGGCGATCCCACAGGTTCGGACCCAGGCACGGGTCGGGGCCTTGGGTCGGGTTCCGGATCGGTCGGGCGCACGGGATCGGCGTCCCACGCGACGCCTCCGCGGCCGTGCGTGGCGGCGGTGGCGTCTCCAAAGCCCGGGCTGTACCGGTCGGCACCCCCCAGATCGACAAACGCCCCCACGGAGGCGGACCCCACTCCCCCGAACCCCGCGCCTGGGTCCGAGGCATAGAAATCGTCTCCGCCCGCATCGACGAACAGCCCTGTGCCACCCGCGCCACCCGTGCCTGGCCGGCTGTCCCGTCCGAAGTACGCGTCGTCCCCGTTGCGATCGAGCAGCAGGGCCGCCGCATTCCCTTGGGCGAAACCAAGGGCGGCTCCCAGGCGAACCGCGTACGAGTCGTCGCCCGCGAGATCCATCAGGTACGCCGCCCCACCGCGCTCTGCACACGCTTGCGCCGAATACACCGCCTGGTACACGTCGTTGCCCGCAAAATCATGGAGAGATCCGAGACCCCACCTGTCGCCCGCGCCTTGGCAGCGAGCCTCGCCGGCGTACAGATCGTTGCCTGCGGCGTCCGAAAGCAGGCCCACGCCTCCTGCCACGGCGGGATAGCCGCAGGAGGCGCCCTGCGCGCACGATCGGTGTACGCCTGCGAACAGGGGCGCCTCGACAATCAGGCCGCCCGCCTTGTACAGATCGTCGCCGGTGCGGTCCACCAACCAACCCACGCCACCCGAGCGCGCGGCGCCCTGGCCGTAGGCACCCAGCTCGTACCGGTCCCTGCCGCGCGTGTCCACACACGCACCGACCCCGAACTGCCCGTATCCCTGCGCAAGGCTCGTGGAAACGTACACGTCGTCCCCGCCCTCCTTGTACAGACCGCCCACACCCGCCAGGCCGCTGCCAAAGCAGAGCGAGCGGCCACGGAACACGTCGCTGCCGCCCAGGTCGTACGCGAGGCCGATGCCCAGAAGGCCCGCGCCAACGCTGAGGTCCGGGACGTCGTACGCGTCGTTGCCGCCGAGGTCGAGGAGCACGGACGCGTACCCAGCCCCCGCGCCGTGGCGGCCCGTGTACCGGTCGTTGCCCCCGAGGTCGATGGTCAGCACCGCGTCGCGTTCGGTGTGGGCATCGCCGCCCGTCCCGCCGACCACGACCTTCATCCCGAACAGGGTGAAGCTCCAAATCCCGACGACCGGACCGGCCGAGCGCAGGGCCGTGCGCAGGTTCTTGCCCTCGTCCTCCGCGCTCCTGGCGAGCACGCCGGCGGCCCTTCGGATGAGGTCGAGGCGCACACGGCCGACGAGCCTCAGGAGCATGGACGCATCGGGGTGGGCCTTCGGAGAGAACTCGAAGGGGACCGCCGCATCATCGACGGCCCAATGCGGCAGCTGCTCGATCAGGGTGCGTTGCTCCTCGGGTGAGAGGGCGGACAGTGCGCTCTTGACCTCGGCATTCGCCTGCGCCAGGTTGAGCGCGAGCCGGCCGATGGGCGCCAAGATCGCGGGCGGGAGGTCCACGGTGGCGTTCGGGCTCGGCTGCACCGTGAGTGGTCGGGCCTCGTTCCCATCGCCCAAGACCCTCGTGCGGGCGAATTCGAGCAGCTTCGACAACCCGCCCTCGTTGGCCGCCGCGTGCGCGGTCATCAGCGTGTGGGCGGTCTTGAGGGGGCTTTTCAAGGCCTCGCGAAGCCACGGCAAGGTCCACGGAGGCGGCTCGGGCAGGCGCTCGTACTCAAGGTCGGCCAGGGTCAGATTGCCGACGAACAGGGCGTCCTCGATGCCCTTCCTCTCAGCGGAGGAGAGTTGGGCATGCGCTGCCGACATGCTGGCCAAGGCGATCAGAAGGAGCAAGGGCTTGGACGACACGCTCCATTCTAACCCTCGCGCACTCCCAAGCCAGTCCCCACTACCCAGCCAACGTATCGGCCACCATCTCGGCTAGGTCGCGCGTGGGCACGCCGCGCTGCTCGAGGGCGCGCTCGTCGAACGGGGTGGAGCCCGGGGACGCAGGGCCGTGCTCGACGAGGAGCGCGAGGCCGTGCTCGCCCGGCGCGGCGATGAGCAGGCGCATTGGCTCGTCGCGAAGGCGCCTTTCCAGGGGCTCGAGGAGGCGCTGATCGATCTCCCGACTCAGCCACTCGGCCTCTTCCAGGCGGTCCAAGGCGCGCATCTCGGCGATTGCGGGAAGCACCGACACGCATGCCCCGTAACGCACGAACGCGTCCAGCAGGTGCTCCAGGCGCGTGTTGGTGCCCGAGCCGAGCGCGCCAGAGTCCCCATGTCGGCACCCCGCGAGCCGTGCCAGGCCCTGGAGGCGCCGCATCGGGCTTTCGACGTACACGGGGTGGCCATACCGCAGCGCGAGGTTCGGCACGGGCGTGCGGAATCCCTGTCCCCACGGCCACAGCACGTTGAACGGCGGCAACCCTTCGCCGACCCGCCGCCGATTGAACTCAAGTTCGCTCAGCAGGTTGATCGAGTCGTCGATGTACCTGCGAAGGATCGGCTCGCCGTCGCCCTCGGGCAGCACCTCTGCCAAAGGCTTGCCCGCCGCATCCCGGGGAGGAGTCGTGCCGAGGTCGATCGAGCCGTCTTCCCACACGAGGCCATGGTCGCGGTCCTGCCCCTCCACAAACGTAAGGAGCCGGGCGTTCAATCGGGTCGCGGCGGCCACGACATGCGCCAGCTCCTCGGCTGGGATGCGAAAGGCGGGCACGGTCAGGGTGTCTCCGAGGGTCAGCACGCTAAGGTGGAAGTGCACGGACCGGTCGGGCGGGTCCGCGCCGAGCGCCGCCACGGTCAGGGGCCCCTGCGCGAGGTTCACGCCTACGGGATCCAAGCCCAGGTACGCCGCCTCGGGAACGCTCGAGGTCGGGATGGGCGCAAGGCGCACCACGCGTCCCCGCTCAGCCAACGCCCGCAGCGCCGGCATGCGCTCCCGGATGAGGGAGACCTCGCCCGGTGCGCCGATCCAGTCGGGGATGATGAGGACGTTCATTGTCGTTTGTCGTTGGTCGTTGGTCGTTGGTCGTTCGGATCCGGATCGGGCCCAGTCCCACGCCTTGTATGCGCGTCATCCCTCCGAACGACAAACGACAAACGACAAACGACAAACCACCAGCCCTAACCCTCCAACTCCGGCAGGCTGGGTTGCAGAATGGAAACGGCGGCGATCTGGCCGACCTCGGGAGGGTGATCGAACGCGTCCTTGCGCGCTTCGGCGGGAACGGAGATGGGATAGTCGCCGTTGAAGCAAGCCAGGCACAGGTGGTCTTTGCCCTTGCCCACCGCGCCCACGGCCCCGTCGATGCTTAGGTAGCCTAACGATGTCGCGCCGACGTGGGTGCAGATCTCGTCGATCGTCATGCGCGCGGCGGCCAGCTCGCCCTTCGAGCACATGTCGATGCCGTAGAAGCAAGGCCATTTGATCGGCGGCGCGGTGATGCGCACGTGAACCTCCAGCGCACCGGACTCGAACAGGAGGCGCACAATCTGTTTGGTGGTCGTGGCGCGCACGATCGAGTCGTCCACCAGCACCAGGCGCTTGCCGCGAATGTGCTCGACCAGGGGCGTGAGCTTGAGGCGCACCCCCAACTCGCGCAGGCGCTGGTCTGGCGCGATAAACGTGCGGTGGATGTACCGGCTCTTCATCATCCCCTCGCGGTAAGGGATGCCGCTGGCCTTGCTGTAGCCCAAGGCCGCCGGAATCCCCGAATCGGGCACGGGCACCACCACATCGGCCTCGACGGGGTGCTCGCGCCAAAGCTGCTCGCCCATCCGCTCGCGGACCCCGTACAGCAGCTTCCCGTACATCACGCTGTCGGGGCGTGCGAAGTAGATGAACTCGAAGAGGCACATTGCGGGGCGCACGTGGGTCTCGATCTGGGCAAAGCGCATTCCCTGGGCATCGATCACCACGATCTCGCCCGGGGCAAGTTCACGCTCGACGTGCCCATCGACGGGCCCGAACGCGCAGCTCTCGCTCGCCACCATGTACCCCTTCCCCACGCGGCCCGCCACGAGGGGGCGAATGCCGCTGGGGTCGCGGAACCCGATGATGCACGTGGGGGTCAGCACCACGACGCTGTACGCGCCTTTGATTTGCTTCATCACATGGCGGACCGCCTCGACGGGCCCTTTATCCAGGTGGTGCACGATCAGCCGGGCGATCAACTCGCTGTCGGACGTGGAGTCGAAGTGCTCGCCACTTGCCTCCAACTCCGCACGCTTCTCCGCAAGGTTGATCAAGTTGCCGTTGTGCGCGACGGCGATGTCGCCCACCAGGCTTTGGCAAAAGATGGGCTGCGCGTTGCGGAGGACCGACGCGCCCGTGGTCGAGTAGCGCGTGTGCCCCACGGCCATGTGCCCGGGCATCGACTGGAGGATCTCCTCTTTGAACACCTGGCTCACGAGGCCCATCGCCTTGTGCATACGCACCACCGACCCGTCGCTCACGGCGATTCCGGCCGACTCCTGGCCCCGGTGTTGAAGCGCGAACAGCCCGAAGAACGCCACGACCCCGGCTTCGCTGTCCGGTGTGTAAACCCCGAGGACGCCGCACTCCTCCTTCGGGTAGTCGTCGAGGTCGCTTGGGTCCGGCACAACCCAGTATACGCGCCGGAGCTGGCCAACCCTCGGGCGGGGGAATCTAGTGTAGTGATTCACTATTCCTGCGGCAGTTGACCGCGCCCGGGAAGGAGAT
>CAYJMZ010000094.1:0-9525 GCA_964370995.1 uncultured Fimbriimonadaceae bacterium
AGACACACGTGCACTGTTTCGCATTCATGCATCTCGACGGTTTCTATGTCTCCGCCCTCGCTCTGGAGGGACCCACGGTTGTACATCTGGACAAGCGGGTGCTCGACGCGTCGCCCTCCGTTCGTGCCCTTGGGGTGAGGGTGGGGATGCCGCTCGCGGAGGCCAAGGCCGTGGCTCGCGACGCGCGGTGCCTTGTGTGGGAGGAGGAGCCCTACCGCGCGGCGCAGGCGGCTTGGCTCGACGTGTGCGCGGAGTTTTCGGACGCGATCGAGCCGGAGCGGCAGCACGCGGCTTGGGTGGACCTGTCGGGGCACCCCGACGCCTCGCAGGTGGCCGTCATGCTCGCCGAGGCGGTGGAGGGACGGTTGGGGCATGCGGTGCGCATCGGGCTTGCGGGCACGAAGTGGATTGCGGAGGTCGCCGCGCGCGCTCCCCACCCCGATCTGCCCGGGCTGGCGGCGCCGTGCACAAACCCCGCTGCGTTTCTCGCTCCACTTGGCGTGGAGTGGCTGCTCCCGGCGCTGCCCGAGCACCGCGAGCGGCTGAGATTCTTAGGCTACCGAACGATCGGCGAGGTCGCCGCGCTGCCGTATCGCACGCTGGAGGGCCAGTTCGCCTCCGAGGGTCGCAGGGTTCTCGACGCGGCGCAGGGGCGGTGCTTCGAGCCTGTGCGCGCGGTGTACCCGCCCGACGCGCTGCTCGAGCGGTTCGTGTTCGAGGGCGCCACCGAGGACCTTGCGGTGCTCGACGCGGGCTTGCAGGCGCTTGCCTTGGGCATCTCCAAGCGCCTCGGAGAGCAGGACCGATGCGGGGCGGAGCTGCGCGTGTGGGTCGAGCGGGAATCTGGGGCGGTGGAGGAGCATGCGCGCAGGTTCGTGCACCCCCTGCGCACGCCGATGTCCCTGCTGGCCGCGCTGAGGGCGGTAGCGGCGGCCCCGTCCGATTCCCCCATCACCGGGCTGCGCGTGCGCCTCCCCGGCCTCGTGCGCGCCCAGCGGCTGCAGCAACAACTGCACACCGCCCACGCCGCCGCGCCCACCGCCGGCGCGGAGCAGGCGCTGAGCAAGGTGCGCGCGGTGTTCGGCGACGGCTCGGTGCTTCGCGGCGACGAGGTGCGGATCGCCCGCCGCATCGCGGTGCTCAAGGCGTGGAGGGATGCCCTTGGCTGGTCGTGAACTCCTCGCGCTGTGGCGTGAAGCGGGCGAGTGGTGGAACGGCGAACCGCCGCGCGAGATCGTGCGCTACATGGATGCCCGTGGGGTGCGCAGGGAAGAGGTCGGGGAAATAGGATTGAGGATTGGAGGATTGGAGGATTCGAGTTCGGATCCGACAAACGACAAACGACGAACGACGAACGACGAGAAGGTCGCCAAGGCGTGCGGGCACGTGCGGGAGGCAACGGCCGTCTACCGGGAATCGGGAACGGGGAACCGGGAACCGGCGCCTCCCTACGTGCCGATGCATGCGGTGAGCGGGTATGCGTTCGGGCGGGGGACCATGCTCGCCGACGAGGTCGCACGCCTGTCCGCCGCACACGGCCTGCCTGCTGCGCTGTTGGCGGATCCGCACTCGCTGGTCGGTGCGGTGGAGTTCGCCCGGGCGGCGCGTGACTGCGGCGTGAAACCTCTCATCGGGGCGTCGATCGAGATGCCCGAGGGCGGGGAACTGGTGCTGGTCGCGCGCACTCAGCGCGGGTACCGCAACCTCTCGCGGCTGGTGACCGAGTGCCACCTCGGCGAGCCACGCCTGTTCCCCCTGGGCTCGTGGGAGCGGCTCGCGGGGTGCGCCGAGGACCTGATGTGCCTCACCGGGGGCGACCTCGGGCCGATCAACCGCCTGCTCGCACGCCGCCGCAACGCCGAGGCCGCCGCGATGCTGGACCGCCTGGTGCGCCTGTATGGCCGCGAGAACGTGGTCGTGGAGATCGAACGCTCGTTCGTGCCGTGGGAGATCTCGGTCAACGCGCGCCTGCTGCAGATGGCGCAGGCCAAAGGGGTGATGGCGGCCGCGGGCGGGGTCGTCACGCACTCGCGCCCGTCAGATTTCCCCGTGCAGGACATCATCGCGTGCGCCGAGTCGCTGTGCGTGGTGGACGAGATCGTGGGCCGCAAGCCGCGCCGAGCACCGGGCCAACCCGAATGCCCCAGAGCGCCGGACCGCGCGCTCAACGCCGAGCGATTCCTTAGGCACCCTAACGAAATGGCGGAGCTGTTCGCCGACCGCCTCGACCTCCTCGAAAACACCCTGCGCGTGGCGGAGCGGTGCGAGGCGGACGTGCTGCCTCCGCGCACGCATCTGCCCAAGCTGTACGACGACGACGCCCACGCGCTCTGCGAAATCACCCTGGCGGGCGCGCACGCGCGGCACCCCCACATCGAGCCCAAACTGCGCAAACGCATCGACCACGAACTGCAGCGCATCGTGCGCCTCGGGTTCGCCGGGCACTTCCTCGCGATCTGGGACGCGTGCAACTGGGCGCGCAAGCGGGGCATTCTGTTCAGCGCGCGCGGCTCGGTGGTGGACAGCGCGGTGTCGTTTTGCCTGGGCCTGTCGCGTATCGACGCGTACGCGCACAATCTGCACTTCGACCGTTTCCTGCCCGAGGACGGCAGCAAGCGCCCCGACATCGACATCGACTTCGAGGCCAAGCACCGCGACGCCGTGCGCGACTACTTCACGCGCACCTACGGCGAGGAGCGCGTGGCCACCGTGTGCGCGGTGGGCGCGTACTGCACGCGCGGCATCGTGCGCGAGGTGGGGAAGTCCCTGGGGCTGTCGACCGAGACGATCGGGTTCCTCGCCAAGCGTCTGCACGGCGGGGTGTCGCCCGCCAAACTCGAGGCCGCCCTCGACTCCCGTCCCGAGCTCCGGGCCAGCGGGGTGCCCCGCGAGCGGTTCCGTTGGGTGTTCGAACTCGCCGAGCGGCTCACCGACATTCCGCGCAACATGCGGGCGCACTCGTCGGGCGTGGTGATTTCGGATCGCCCGATGCACGAGACGGTGCCCGTGATGTGGTCGGGTGCGCTCGAACCGGGCGACGAGGACGCGCGGCACATCCGCATCATCCAGTGGGACAAACGCAGCGCGAAGCACTACTTCGACAAGTTCGACCTGCTGTGCCTGCGCGGGCAGGACGTGCTGGCCGGCGCGCAGGAGCGGATTCGCGTGTCCGATCCGAACTTCCAGGTCGAGCAGATCCCCCTCGACGACCCCGAGACGTACCGCGCGATGCGCTCGGGCGAACTGATCGGCATCCCGCAGTCCGCGTCGCCCGCAATGCGCCAGGCCCACATCCGCCTTCGCACGGAGAACCTGCACGACGCGAGCCTTGTGCAGGCCGGTATCCGCCCCGGCGTGGGGGGCGCGGTGAAGATCAACGAACTGATCATGCGCCGCCGCGGGTTGCAGGCGTACTCGTTCGCGCACCCCGAACTCGAGCGGATCATGGGACTCACGTATGGCATCGTGGTGTTCCAGGAGCAGGTGGACCAGTTGCTCCAGGCGTTCTGCGGCTACTCCTCGGGGGAGGCGGAGGACATCCGCGACGGCATCCACAAGCGGCGCCGCGAGGAGTATGCCAGTGCCAAGCGCGATGAGATTGTCGGGCGCATCATGGACCAGGGCTTTGGCATGCAACTCGCAAACGAGGTGTACGAGTTGGTCGCCGGGTTCCAGGGCTACGGGTTCGCGCAGGGGCACGCGCTCGCGTTCGCCGAGATCTCCATCCGCTCGATCTACTGCCAGCAGAACTTCCCGGCGGAGTACTTCGCCTCGATCCTCAGCGCGCAGCCCGCAGGCTACTACGGCCCGTGCACGCTGGCGAACGAGGCGCGGTGCCGCGGGGTGGCGGTGCTGGGACCCGATGTGAACCTCAGCAACGTGCCCTTCACCGTGGAATCGGTGCGCTCGGCGATGGACCCGAAGATCGTGCTGCCCTCCGGAGGGGTGCGCGTGGGCCTGATGCAGGTGATGGCCCTTTCCAAGGACACGCGCACGCGTCTGGTGCAGGGAAGGTTGGACGGGCCGTACGACAGCGTGTTCGACCTCGCGGCGCGCGTGATGCCCGAGCGCGACGAACTCGAGCGGCTGATCCTTTGCGGGGCGCTCGATGCGTTGCACCCGAACCGCCGCGCGATGCTGTGGGCGGTGCCCGCCGCGCTGCGCCACGCCTACGCGGTGCGTGCCGGTCGCGGGCACGACGTGCTGCCCTTCGAGGTCCCCGCCCCCGCGTTCGACGACGCGCCGGTCGACTTCTCACCCGCCGAGAAGGCCGTTTACGAGCGCATGATGCTCGACCTCGATGTCGCGCACCACCTGATGGCGTTCGAGCGCAAACGCGTGGCCTCGCGGGGAGGCATCACGTCGTCGGAGGCGCGCCGCCTGCCGAACCGGCGCAAGGCGATCGTGGTGGGCCACCCCATCCGCCTGCGATTCCCGCCCACGAAGAGCGGCAGGCGCGTGGTGTTCTTCGACCTCGAGGACGAGACCGGCCTGCTCAACGTGACGTGCTTCGACGACGTGTACCAACGCGACGGCCACGCGATCGTGTGCAGCGGCTACGTGACCCTCATCGGCGAGGCGCAGGACCGCGATGGGCACACCGCCTTCCTCGCCCACCGTGTGTTCGCCTACCACCCCACACTGGCAGGCCAAGTGGCGCAGACGCTGCCGGTGGTCACCGCGGACTTTCTCGTGGGGTGACCGTTACGCCCCGCCCCCGCGCCGAGTTCCCGCAGGGCCCCATCGGCCGCTGAGAAAGCATCTAAAACCAGCAAGAATACTGGGCCATGCCCCCCTCAATTGTACTAGAATGTAGGTGTCGGTCTTCGGCAGCAACGGCTTGCGCGGTCGGCAACCACGCCCATCGTGGAGTGGGGTCTTGAAGGAGAGACTATGAATAGGCTTCAATCAGCGTTTCTGGTGCTCGCGACGGCGGGTTTCGCCAGCGCAAACTTTGTCACCGGTTTCGAGCCCACAGCGTATGCGGGCTCTCCCGGAGGAACGATGCTCAACGGCCAGCAGGGGTGGTACAACCCCGCCGCCGGCAGCATTGACCCCAACGTATTCACGTACGTCGGAAACGCGCCGGGGTTCGTGGCGAACCCCACGGGCGGGCTGCAGTTCGCAAGTGGGACGGCGACCACCAACCAAAATCGTGGGCAGCACGACGTGGACTTTTCGACTGCCGATCGGTGGACTCTCGCGTACGACTTTGCCGCGCTCTTCTTGGGCCAGCCGCCATCAGCGCAGAATCTGGGCAGCTTCTCGACCCAGAATCCATCTGCCGCAGCCGTCCAGTTCATCGCCCTCAACACATGGGTCGATCCGCTCAACCCGGTTGCGTGGAACGCGCTGTACAACGTGTTTGACGCTGGCGGGATCGGGCTGAACAGCCAGAGTGCGGGGCCCGAATGGATGAACCTGTCGCTGAACCACTGGTACCGCGAGTCCACAACGATTAACTTCATCTCCAATGCGGTCGAGTCGGTCTCGATCACCGATCTCACGACCAACGTGACGACGACGGTGAACCCGACCGGGTGGTACTTGACGGGTGGGACGAGCCCGACTCTGGGGCGGCCGTCGGCGGTACGTTTCTTCAGCGGCCTCGGTGCGAACGGAAACACGCTGGGTTGGGACAACCTGAGCGTCGTGCCCGAGCCGGCCTCGATGCTGGTACTTGGTGCAGGTGCGGCGTTCTTCGCCCGCCGGCGCCGGCGCGCCTAGTCTGAGAAGGAGTGCAACGTGTGGCGCTTCCAGGCCGCAGATAGGATGGCGCCACCCTTCCTTCGGGGGAGGCCGGACGGATCGGACCGATGGGCCCGATCCGTTCGGTAGGGCTTACCCCTCCACAATCCAGATGTTGCGGTAGCGGATCGGCGCGCCGTGGTTCTGCAGGAGGATGGGGCCAATGCCTCGGGTGGGGCCCTCGATGCCGGAGGTGGTGGCGTTCCCCTTGAGCTCCACGTCGCGGTGGATGCGGATGCCGTTGTGCCACACGGAAATGCGTGGCAGTTCGCGCACCTTGACGACGGCGTCTCGGCGCTCGGAAATCGGGCCGATGCGTCCCGTGCCGTTGCCCAGAAAGACCAGGCGCGGGGCGCGGAACACGATGTCGTAGGTGTTCCACCACCCTGGCGGGCGGATCGCGTCGGCGTCGGGGTCCTTCTGCCCGTAGAGCGCCCCACACCCCCCGAACGCATACGTCGGGTTCTCGTAGGAGTCTAGAACCTGCACCTCGTAGCGGCCGAGGTTGTACACCCCGCGGTTCGCCCGGCCCTGACCCTGCCCCTCGGGCATCGACGGCAGTTGGAACTCGATGTGGAGCCGGTAGTCCCTAAACTCCCGCTTCGTCTGGATGTCCGTGGTGCCGGCCTTGACGGTCAGAGCACCGTCGATCACGTCCCATCCGCACGGCGCACCTGTGTCGCGGTGCACCCATTCCGAGGTGTTGGAGCCATCAAAGAGCACGATTGCGCCAGCGGGTCGGTCGCCGACGTTCTGAAAGTTGGAAACACACGCGAGCAACAAGAAGGGAACCATGGAATCACTCTATCCTGTTAGACCCCTCGATCGGAAGAACTCAAGGCTCTTTCTTACAGATTCGAGGGGATCCTCGGGCGGGTTGTCCAGCTCGACGATGCCAAACAGCGTGCCGACCTCCTCGCACGCCGACAGCACGCCATCCCACGGCACGATGCCCTTGCCCGCTTCAATGTCGAGGGCGTCGAGGTCGTTTGTGAAGTCCTTGAGGTGGACCAGCGAGACCCGACGGCCCAACTTCCGGATCAACCCCACGGGGTCGTGGCCGGCGTGGCTGACCCACCCGACGTCAACCTCGGCGTGCACCGCTACCGGGTCTGCGCTCGCGAACAAGGCGTCGTAGCCGGTGCCCGAACCCACCGGAACGAACTCGAACGCGTGGTTGTGGTACGAAAACTGGAGGCCGGCGTCAGCCAGAGCCGCGCCGATGGGGGTGAGGGACCGGCCAAACGCGTCCCATCCCTCCGCAAGAGCGTCTTTGGACACCCAGGGAAGCACGACGTGCCGATGCCCGAGCACCTCCGCGTCCGCCACGACACCGGCAAGATCGTCGCGAAGCGCGTCGAGCCCCACGTGGGACCCGCACGAGGAAAGCCCGTGCGCGTCCAGCCGCTCGCGGAAGGCGCTTGCGCTGAGGCCGTAGCTCCCCGCCAACTCCACGTGGCGGACCCCCAGTTTGGCGAGCCCGGCCAGGGTCCCATCAAGGTCACGCTCAAAGGACGCGCGCAACGTGTAGAGCTGAACTCCGAGCTTCAATTCGGCCTCTCCTCGACCGCGGCGGGGCCCTCGGCGGGCGGCCACTCGTTGGTCAGCAGGCGGTCCACCCATGCCTGCGGGGTGTCGCCGTGCTCTTGGCGCCACGCGTCCGACGTGATCTCCTCGAAGCGCTCGCGCGGCACATCGGCCACGTACGCGGGCACACCGTTGGAAACGATCCGAACCGTCACGAGCTGCGCGGTGGCGACGTTTTGCAGGGCGGAGCCCCCCACGTTCGCCGCCAGCAGGCGGAAGCCTTCCGGCGTGTCGGAAATGCACGTGACGAGCAGGGCGTGCGTACGCGGGTCTTGCCACGCGTCTACGATTCGGTTGCCCTCGCGGAGTTTGGCTGAGAGGGCGGAGGTGAGGGCGACGTCGTGCCACGCGGGTGCGGTGGTCGCCTGCTCGATCGGTGCCGGCGTTTCGTTTGACTGCGGGATGGGACGGCGCGCGGCGGTCACGTCGATGGGGGTGTCCAGCACGCCCTGGCGCTCCGGCGTCGCCTGCCTGCCAAGGAAGTACGCGGCCACACCCACAGCCACGATCGCGAGCACGGTGATCAGGGAGTATAGAGCGGTCTTGGGTGGTTGGGTGGGGAGCCCGATCTTGGTCGCGGTCGCAGCAGCCTCGCGCTCGGCAAGCCGGAGCTTGACCCCTGCGAGCTTTTCGCGGACGGCATCCGAGTCCGATGCGATGTCGAGCGCGAGGTCGTACCACTCGGAAGCCTGTTCAAGATCGCCGCGCTCCGCACAGATGTCTCCGAGCAGCGTGTTGGAAGACGCGTTGTTTGGGAACCGGCGAAGAATGCCCAGGCACACGTCTTCGGCGGGCTTGTACTGGCCGCGCATGCGCAACAGGTTCGCGCGCGCCAGTTCGGGGTAGATCGCGGCGTCGCTTCCTTCCGCCTCCGACGTGTCGCCCAGCGGTGCCCCACACTCGGGGCAAAAGGGGGCGTCGGGCTCGACGCTCGCAAAGCACTTCTCGCACAACCTCATCGCCTTACCTTCCTGTGCTTCCAAAGCCACCCTCCCCACGATGCGTGTCGTCGAGTTGGCCCACTGCGATCGGTGCGACCCGGGCCACCGGGCACACCACGAGTTGGGCGATTCGGTCGCCGACCCCGAGCGTCACGGCCTCACTCCCAAGATTGACGAGCAGCACGCGGATTTCGCCGCGGTAGTCGCTGTCGATGGTTCCAGGCGCGTTCACCATGGCGATGCCGTGCCGCAGCGCGAGCCCCGATCGCGGCCTCACCTGGCCCTCGTACCCCTCGGGAATCCGAACGCGCAGACCCGTCGGCACCAATGCGCGCTGTCCCGGATCGAGTTGGACGCCCGACACCGCGTGCAGGTCCATGCCCGCGGCGCCGGCGGTGGCGTACTGGGGCAACCGCGCACCCTCCGCCACGGTGAACTCGAGGCGCACGCCACTCAACGCTTCTTCCACCACAGCACCCCGTCGTTCGCCCACTGCTTCGACTTCTCCTCTAGGCTTGTACTCTCAGCCCGGGTCATGGGCTTGAAGGCGCTGGCCGCAGCCAGGTTGTCGGCGATCTCGGTCTCCTTCCGCAAACCCAGAGCGAGCGTCGAAATCGGCAGCGACCACGCGTACCGTAGATACGGCACGGGGTCGAACTTCCCCCCGGACGCGCGCTCGATTCCCTTTAGTGATTTCATCCCCGCGATCCCCAGTCCAAGCTTCACCGCCCGAGGAATCACGTCGGTCGCGAAGTCGGAAAGGTGGTGGTCGAGCGGGCTGACCGGCACGAGGATCGCCGCAAACTCCCCGGATTCCACGGCCTTCAGGATGACGTCGGGACGCGTGTGGCCCGTGATGCCGATATGCGCGACCAACCCTTCCTTCTGGGCGCGGCGCAGACCCTCCAGCGCCCCACCTTTGGCCAGTGCGCGCTCCAGGGTCGCGTCGTCGTTCACCGAGTGGATCTGGATCAGGTCGATCCGGTCGATCCCGAGGCGGCCGCGTGATGCGACGACTTCCGCGTATGCGCCGTCCGCCGAACGCTCAAGGGTCTTGGTGGCCACGAACACCGCGCGTCTGCGGGTCTTCAACACTTCGCCCAGCACCGTTTCAGCCCGGATGCCCTGATAGCTCGGGGCGGTGTCGAGGTAGTTCACCCCGCCGTCGATGGCCCTGTGGATCGCGCGAATCGCCTCGGGGTTCTCCGGAATCTCCCCGGCCCCCCACGCGTAGATCGAGGCCGTCCAG